>NZ_JBEONZ010000001.1:0-303844 GCF_040308705.1 Pseudoalteromonas sp. 19-MNA-CIBAN-0066 | reverse complement strand
TTATCTTCCCCTTAGTCAGGGTGATAAGGCATCTTTCAGCCTATCGGGTTTGCCAGCTTCGCTGGGCAAACAAAAAAGCCCACATTGTGGGCTTTTGTAATCAAGGTACTAGTTGTAAAACCATATCTTGATGAGCAATGCCATCTTCTAAATATTCAGCATTAATACTTTCAAATCCGAATGAGCGATAAAACTCCAGTAAGTACGTTTGCGCACCAATATAAATATCACGTTCTGGCCATTGGCTTTTACAGCAATTAATGGCCTCTGTAACCAATTGCTGAGCCAATCCTCTACCTCGTTCCTCTTTAGTGACTAACACGCGACCGATCGCACTGTATTTTGCGTTTTTTTCGTAGCATCGAGCATAAGCTTGTAGCGTATTATTTTTCACAGTGTAAATATGCAAGGTACTTGGTGCTACATCATTATCGTCAAGCTCTGGATAAGGGCACATTTGCTCAACTACAAATACCTCTACGCGCCCACGCATTATGGAGAATAAGGTTTGCGTATTGAGCGCAGTAAAAGTTTCACATTTAAACGCCATTGTAACTCCTGTCGTTGGCTCTAATAGACATAAAAGCCTATACGTTATTAGGGCTAGGCATAATAGCAGTAATGCAGCTAGGGGCTTAATTAACCGCTATGCTATATAATAAAATGGCTTAAAACAAAAACCCAGCATAAGCTGGGTTTGTTTTAAGTAATTATCTACCTTAGGTAAATAATCGCTCTAACTGATCGCATAATTGCGAGAGATTTACATGGTCGTGCTCTATGGTTAAATCTACATAACCATCGCCTTTAAATGCTCTATCTAACTCAATTAACACATGGGTTTTATGTGCTTCTGGAATAAATGATAATTCAATTTCTTTCACTCCAAATAAACTGCGGCTATTAGGCTTGTATTCTAGCTCTTGATAACAACCAGACACTGATTGAAACGTTGATGCGCGCAAATGGCCTTTTTCAACATCAGCTTTAGTTAGGCTAAAGCCTAGCTTTTCCATGGCCTGCATACACGTTTTAACAGCTTCATTGGGGTACACATGTAAATGGTCTTTATCACTTGGATCAAGCGCTAAATCAATGTCCAGCCCAGTTTCAAGCCAAACATAAGATTGGTTATACCCTGCATTAATTTCAGTAATAGGTGTTTCTGAATGCAACCGTGCTTGAAAAGGAATCGTTTTAACTTCCCCTGGCTCTACCGTGCCTATATCTGTAATGCGCCACTGCTCTATAACGTGGTTGGTAAAATAGTCACCATCTTCATTTGATGCTTTAACTCGCGTCATTAATAGTAAATCTAACCCTGCAATTTCTTGGCTTACATCACCAGCTGTAATAACGATTTGCGCATTAAATAATTGCCCAGGCTGAAGGTGCTCTGTTTCTAAAATAGTGTCTACTTTGGCGGCACCAATACCAACCGATGCTAAAATCTTTTTAAACATATTTTTCTCCTTAAGCTGAGCGGCTCTATAATGTGCTCTAACTTAAACTTCGTCGTTAGCGCATCTTAACCACATTTAAATGCTCTTGTCAGTGAAAAACTACTATTTACATGCTGTTTACGATTAAATAAGTGTTAAATGTCCATTTTTCATACGCAACAGAGCAAGTATTTGATTAAACGGCGCTTAAGCCTAATCTTTTATGAAGGACTTATTGTATGAGTAAAATGGTGAGTATTTGTATATTTATTTTCAATGGTATTGATTTTTCGTTACACTAAACCTCCCAATGAAGTGATATTTATAATTATGGAACTAATTTACTTTGCCGCCGCGTTTGTGTTTGGCTTTGCTGTTTATCAGCTAAAGCTCCCTCCTCTTATCGGTTTTTTACTTGCGGGATTCGCGCTTAATTTAGCGGGCTATAAAAGCACCGAATTACTCAACACCATTGCTACCTTAGGCGTTACGCTTTTATTATTTAGTATTGGTTTAAAGCTAAAAGTAAATAGTTTAATGAAACCACAAGTGTGGGCTTCTGCTACTTTACATATTATTTTGAGTAGTGCGTTATTTAGTGGCTTTATGCTATTACTTAGCCTATTTGCACTGCCATTATTTGTTGATTTGAGCTGGCAAAGCGCTTTATTAGTTGGCTTTGCATTGAGTTTTTCTAGTACCGTTTTTGCTGTTAAAGTGTTAGAAGAACGTGGTGAAATGGGCAGCTTACACGGAAAAGTAGCCATTGGTATTTTAGTTATGCAAGATATTTTTGCCGTGGTATTTTTAGCTATTAGCACAGGTAAAATCCCTAATATTTGGGCTTTGGTACTTATTATTTCACTGCCGCTAGTACGCCCTGCTATGGGGTGGATACTAAACCGCTCTAAACACGGCGAACTCCTGCCATTATTTGGGTTTTTCTTTGCACTTGTGGCTGGTTATCATGCATTTGAGCTAGTTGGTTTAAAAGGTGATTTAGGGGCACTAATAATAGGTATGATGATTGCGCCTCATAAAAAGGCCAGTGAACTTTCTAAGTCATTACTTAATTTAAAAGATATTTTATTGGTTGGCTTTTTCTTAACAATAGGTTTAAACGCAGAGCTTACCACCAGCTCATTACTTGCCGCGTTATTACTGGTGTTAGTGTTACCAATAAAAACGTTTTTATATTATGTGCTAACAAACATGTTTAACTTACGTGCTCGCACCTCATTGCTAACCACTTTTAGTTTAGCTAATTATAGCGAGTTTGGTTTAATAGTTTGCGCTGTAGCCGCATCTACAGGCATGATCACCTCTGAGTGGTTAGCCGTTATTGCAATTGCCGTATCAATTACCTTTATTATTGCATCCCCTTTAAATAAGCGCTCTAACGAAATTTACGCAAAAATAGAGCCTTGGCTACTAAAGTTTGAAAGTAAAACTCGTTTATCCGAAGAACTGCCTGTTAACCTTAACGACACTAAAATTGTTATATTTGGCATGGGCAGAATTGGCACAGGTGCTTATGAAACAATAAATGCTACGCACCCACAGCTAGTTGCAGGTATAGACATAAAGCCTGAAGTAGTTGATAAGCACATAAAACGCGGAAGAAATGTATTAATAGCAGATGCGACCGACCCTGACTTTTGGCAGCGCGTAAATCACTCTCGTGTTGAAATGGTCATGCTAACAATGCCACAGCATATGCAAAATATTTTTGCGTTAGAGCAATTAAAAGCATCGGGTTATAAAGGGCAAGTTACCGCTATTGCTAACTACCCTGATCAGCAAAAAGAGTTAGAAGAAATGGGTGTAAATTCTACCTATAACTTTTACTTAGAAGCTGGTAGTGGTTTTGCTGAGCACGTTAAACAAAAATTATTTTCGTAAAGCAGCACTAGTTTGAATTTACATTCTTTTACAAGCTAATTCTCTAACATAGAAAAAAGCAGGTAAACTAAAGACTATTGGTAAATATTAGCGCAAGCACCTGCCCCTAATTAGACTCCAGCTAACGAAGGGCTTACTAATAAAATATATTAATCCAGAGGGCCTGCTCCCTCGTTAAATAGGCTGTTACTTGCCCGTCACAGCCTATTTTATCTCTTTAATATACCTTACACTTAGCTATGTTTTATAAAACCTTTAAAGCCAATGGATCCTACACAGCTAAAAATTGCCGTTAATACTATTATGCCCTTTGGAAAGTACGCAGGCCGCCCTTTACTGCTTTTACCCGAGCCCTATTTAGTATGGTTTAAACAACAAGGGTTTCCCGACTCAAAGCTAGGCAGCCAACTCGCCATGATGTATGAGGTAAAGCTCAATGGGCTAGAGCAAATGTTAATGCCATTACTAGAAAAGAAAAATAATTAAATTAAGAACTTTTTCATAAAGGTACTGTCTATTACTTTGCTACTTGTTGATTTTGATTAAAACCCAAAAAAGCGCCCTTGTTAACAAGGGCGCTTTTTTATTGAGTGTTTTTTATCTGTGTACTTTTTATTTATGTACTTTTTATTTATGTATTAAAAGCTGCTATTTATTAATCGGTAAGCTGACAATAAATTTAGCTCCGCCTAAGCTTGAATCTTCAATTATACACTGACCTTGATGCCAAGAAATAATTTTACTGACAATAGCCAACCCTAAGCCAAACCCACCGGTTTTTTTATCTCTACTTTTATCCAATCGAGTAAATGGCTTAAATACGTTTTCACGCTCAACTTCAGCAATACCACTGCCATCATCTTCAACAATAAAAACTATATTATTAGCTTGCGCTAATAAGGTTATTTGCACACTATTATTGGCATGCTTTAAAGCATTACCTACCAAGTTTTGCATTATTCTCGCCATAAAGTGACTGTCGCAGCGGTAAATCAGTTCACTGGGTAATGTCGTGCTTAACTTTATTCGCGTATCAAAACTGAGTTTTTCAACCACCGTTTTAACCACTGCCACTAAATTACAATTGATCAGCTGTAAACTCGGTTGCTGTGAATCTAAACGTGCATACTCAAGCATTTCAGAAACCAGTGCCTCAAGTTCATTTATATCGACTTGCATATTAGCTAAGTATTTTTCGGCTTTATCATCGAGCATTCGGTCTTGAAGCATTGCAATGGCAAATTTTAACCGCGCCAGTGGCGTTCTAAATTCATGCGATACCGATGAGGTAAGCTCTTGCTGCGCGGTTAATAAAAACTCAATTCGCTGCTGCATCACTTGCAAGGTGCCCGTTATAGGTAAAAAAAATGATTTAGAGCTATCTGTTAATTGAAAGTCCTGTGAGCCACCTACGGCCTCGCATGCATTACGCAGCTTAGCAAAGTCTCGCCACAGTAAAAAACTCCACAAACCAACAGGAATGCCTACAATTAATAACAGCAATAAGTAGGGTAAAACAGAGGCAACGGGCTTGGCTGCCCCCCCTATAGGGCCAACCTGTAATAGTTGTGTGGCGTTAAGTTGAACATACCAAACTATGCGCTGTTGTTTATCATATAAATAAAGGTAGTGATTTTTTAATAGCTGAGCTTGTTGCTCGGCGGGTAATATTAAATCGCGCTGAGCAATCACTTGACTAGAAAAATGGTTTTTTAGCTTTGTAAGCCCATTAGGGGTTTGTGATAATAACCACAAAGACTGGCCAAACTCATCGTCGAGTAGCACCTGCTGCTGCGATTCTTCATATGGCCAAAGCTGTTCAATTACCCCGCTGACAATAAATAACGAGACAATAATATACACATACAGGCTTATAAACAGCTTGCCCATTAACGCAGCTTAACACTAAGCATTAATTACATATCCCACGCGTCAGAAACAAATAAATAGCCTTGCCCCCAAACAGTTTTAATCCGATAAGGTTTGTCGCTGTTATCGCCCAGTTTTTTGCGAATTCTTGAAACGCGTACATCTACGGTGCGATCTAGGCCATCGTATTGTCGCCCTATCATATGTTGGTGCACATGTTCGCGGCTCAATACTTCTCCGGCATTTGATGCTAGTAGCCAAAGTAATTCAAATTCATGTGAGGTTAGGACTATTTCTGCGCCCGATAACTTAACAATACGGCTGGTTTTATCAATAAATAAGTCGCCAAACTGCAGCTCTTCGGTGGCTTTTAAGTTAGGTTGCCCACGGCGTAATAATGCGCTAATTCTTGCTAATAATACACGTGGCTCAGCCGGTTTAATAACATAGTCATCAGCGCCAAGCTCTAGCCCTATTACCTGATCAAAGTCTTCACCTTTGGCCGTTAACATTAAAATAGGAGTGGTGTATTTATCACGTACTTGTCTGCAAACACTAAAGCCATCTTTACCTGGCAGCATTACATCTAAAATGATCAGGTCGACGGGATTACTTTCAAGGTAAGTAAACACTTCATCACCACGATCTAGTACGTCAACTTCTAAGCCATTATGTGCGAGGTAATCTTTGGTTAATTGCTGTAAACCAAGATCATCTTCAACAAGTAATATTTTTGGCATTTACTACTCCTAAATTAAAAAAAGCTCCACGGTGAACGCAGCCGATACTGTTTTTTAGTATGGGCACTTTGTACTTCAACGAGTACGCTCGCAAGTGAATCACCGGTGTGAGGATTGATCAGGGAGTATATGGTCTCCACCTGAACACGCGCTTTATAGCTAAACTGACCAGAACCTTGCTGTTGCCAGCATCGTATTTGCGTATTTTGTTGATACAAACACACATCTTTAACCGCTAATTGCTGCCATTTAAACTGCAAATTGAGATCGCAAAAATCATGCTGTTCAGAGACAACACAAACTTTGGGAGATACATCAAGAATTGTTTGCGCCACGCTAACGCCACTAAGTAGTGAAGAAATAAACACAAAAAAGATTAAATACTTCATATTAAAAAGTATGTTCAAATCCTATAAAGGCAGTCGTTGAATAATGACGTTCAAACAGCGGGCTACTATCCATAGCCGAATAGTCATAATATGCTAAATGAAAACGAAGAGCGTTGGCCTTGCTAAGGGGCCAGCGGGCATCGATTTTAGCATAAGGTTGCCAACTACTACCAACTACTATTTTACCTAACAGTGTTTCATCACTGTTTAAACCGTAATAATAGTCGTTTAATTGCGCAGACTTATAATTAACTCCCACAGTGGGCTTTAATTGCAAATTACCTACTTGCCCATGATACTGCCATTGTATTGCAGCTCGCCAACCATTATAAGCTGAGTTTACATCGTGCAATGCTTGCACGGATAACATCTGCTGCTCAGCTACAAAGGAGTAACTAATACCTGCATCTAAAACGAGCTTGCGCTTACTAATATTATTAATATTTATTTGTTGAGGCGAGGTATCTGTTTCTAACTGGGTAAATTGATTATTTGAACTAGCACTTTTTAGCGCAAATATATTTTGCGGGTGCCAATCAATAAAAAAACGCGACTCAGGGTTTAATTCTGTTACTAGGCTTAAGTTATGCTGTTGCGTTTGTTTAATCGAGTAGCCAACTCGGCCATTATCAAAAAACCACTGTTGCCCATAAAAGGCTATTTGAGGAATGATCACCAACGGAATATTATCTGCACCATATAATGGATTAGTTATTACTCCCGCCCCTATACTCATACTTAAATGCAGTTGCTCTGTAGATATATGTGCATCTACAGGCTCGTCACTTTGCGCAAATACCTGAGCATTAAACGAAAGAGAGATTAATAATATTATTATAAAATAAAACCGCATTGTGTTCATCGTACATATATAAAAAGGCCATTTATCCATAGTAGCAAGGTCATTGAGAACAAGCTCTAGGCAGTTACAATCATTAACAACTTTTATACAGTTATGATTACTTTGCGGCTTATATGCTTAGCCTAACAGCTCTATTGATAGGCAATAGAGGAGCGGTAGATTAAAGGCTTACGCTATCTGGGCTTTTATACTAAGAGCAACCTTAGTAAGTGTATTGCATTAAATTATTTTTTCACCCATATTTTGCGCTATATTCCACAAGGCACTTATAGCCGGATCGTTTAATTCCTTATGTAATACTGCCAAGCCAATATCAATACCTTTAGGTGCATGTGTATTTGTTTGTAAAACGTGTACTTTGTCTTGTAGTGGACTGTTATCTAAAACTATTTTAGGGATCATTGCTATACCAAAACCAAGGCTCACCATAGATACCATCGCTTCGTGCCCCGCTACTTGTGCATAAATTTTTCCCTGAATATTATTTTTTCGCCACCATTGCTCCAAGCGCTGCCTAGCAAACCCTTGCTCTGGCACAATAAATTCAAGTTCTGACCAATCAATACTACTTGTATTACTAGCAAGCTTTTGCGTAATTGAGCACGCAATTTTAGGCGCAATAAATACCAGCGGCGAATAACCAATATCAACAAAGGCAATTTGTGCAGGTAACTTATTTGGCTTAGCAGCAATAGCCATAGATTCGTGGCCATCTAAAACACGGTTTATTGCCAGCGCAGGATCGCCGGTATTTAGGGTGATTTCTATATGCTGATGTTGAGCGCGTAACTGCTCTAAAATATGATGTAAAAAACTGTACGACGCGGTTACTGAACAATAAATACTCACGTTGCCATAAATATACTGCTGTGGCTCTTTTAGGTTCGCTTTAAAGCGCTGCCAATTAGCCAATGTGGATGTGGCGTAGTCAATAAATGCCAGCCCTTCGCGGGTTAGTTTTACACTGCGGTTATCACGTAAAAATAGCATTACCCCCACTTCGCTTTCAAGCTGCTTAATATTACGGCTCAATGTCGGCGCACTAATATGACAAAGTTCACTGGCACGCGAAAAGTGCAATGTTTTTGCCAACGCTAAAAAGTAATTTAAATGCTTGTGATCCATAATCAACCCAGTGTTTCATATTATGAAACACTCTAATGCAAATATATCAGTTTACGCAAGAAAAGATTTTTCATATGGTTGAGTTAAGCAAAGCAACAGCAATGCATCTAACAAACTGAATCAATAGGACACTAACATGGCGAATTATTTTAATACCTTACCCTTACGCGAACAATTGGCGCAATTAGCCCAATGTGAATTTATGAACGCAGACGAGTTTACTGACGGCGTTGATGCTCTTAAAGGTAAAAAACTGGTTATTGTAGGCTGTGGCGCACAAGGCTTAAACCAAGGCTTAAACTTACGTGATTCTGGTTTAGATGTGTCGTATACGCTGCGTGACTCGGCCATTAGTGAACGTCGTCAATCATTTTTAAACGCGTCTGAAAATGGCTTTACTGTAGGCACTTACCAAGAACTAATTCCAACTGCCGACGTAGTATTAAATTTAACGCCTGATAAACAACATACTTCAGTGGTAAACGCAATTATGCCACTAATGAAACAAGGCTCAACCCTTGCCTACTCTCATGGCTTTAATATTGTTGAAGAAGGTATGCAAGTACGCGACGACATTACCGTTATTATGGTAGCACCTAAATGCCCAGGCTCTGAAGTGCGTGAAGAATACAAGCGTGGTTTTGGCGTACCAACTCTAATTGCTGTACACCCAGAAAACGACCCACAAGGGCATGGTTTAGCTCAAGCTAAAGCCTATGCTGCAGGTACTGGCGGCCACAGAGCCGGCGTACTTAAGTCGTCATTTATTGCTGAAGTAAAATCAGATTTAATGGGCGAGCAAACCATTTTATGTGGCATGTTACAAACCGGTTCTATTTTATGTTTTGATAAAATGATTGAAAAAGGCATTGATGCAGGTTACGCCTCAAAACTAATTCAATACGGCTGGGAAGTAATTACTGAAGCGCTTAAATACGGTGGCGTAACCAATATGCTTGACCGTCTTTCAAACCCAGCTAAAGTAAAAGCGTTTGAATTAAGCGAAGAACTAAAACAAATTATGCGTCCACTATATAACAAGCATCAAGATGACATCATCGATGGTACTTTTTCACGTACCATGATGGAAGACTGGAATAATGATGATGCAAACTTACTTAAATGGCGCGCAGAAACAGCCGAAACTCACTTTGAAAAAACCCCAGCGGGCAATGTTGAAATTGCTGAGCAAGAGTTTTTTGATAACGGTATTTTAATGGTCGCTATGGTTAAAGCAGGTGTAGAGCTTGCATTTGAAACCATGACTGCCGCAGGTATTATTGCAGAGTCGGCTTATTATGAGTCATTACATGAAACGCCACTGATTGCTAATACCATTGCGCGTAAAAAGTTATTTGAAATGAACCGCACAATTTCGGACACGGCTGAATATGGTTGTTATTTATATAACCACGCATGTTTACCTTTGCTACAAGACTTTATGCAAAAAATTGACACCGACGTAATTGGTAAAGGCTTAGGTGAGCATAGTAATCAAGTAGACAACCAAACGTTAATTCAAATTAATACGGCATTACGTGAACACCCAGTTGAAAAAGTAGGCGCTACATTACGCGGTTACATGTCAGCAATGAAAAAAATAGTTTAATCCCAAGTTAACCTAAGTTTCACTTGTTAGAAACCAAGCCCACCTGCTTTTGCGGTGGGCTTTTTCGTACCAGCATAGCACGCTATTCATCACTCGCTCAAAATATATAATGTGTTAAAATAATCACCTACTTGGTTCAGTTGTAAACAAAATTACCCTTATGATGATACAAAACCTTTCTATTACTCAAAAAATCACCGCTTTAGGCAGTGTTATCGCGATCTGTGTTGCCGCGCTCATCGGCTTAACATCGTTACATAACGCAGAGGATATCATCGAAAAGCGCATGATAGAGTCTGAACTTCCAAGCAAGTTACAAACTATTAGTAACCATATTGGTGGCGAAATAAACGAGCTTTTAGGCGCCGCAGAACAACTTTCTTCAAATGTATTTCTGATTGATTGGGCAAATTCAGCCACCGAGGACGACTCTCAACTTCTTAATGAGTTAAATAGATTAGTACAGCAGTACGATCTTGCTACTGCATCATGGGCAAATAGAGACACCGCACAATACTGGAACCAAAATGGCTTTTTACGCGTATTAAAAAACGATGCCGCAGATGGCTGGTTTTTCGCATTTAAACAGTCAAAGCGCCCTTATGACATTAGTATTTATCAAGAATCTGCTAACGATGTAAAAATGTTTATTAACCATCAGCAACCCAATGGTTTAGGTTTGGCAGGGCTTGCTAAAAGCATTACCGATATGCAAAAGCTACTGCAGCAATTTAAGATTGAGCAATCTGGATTTGTTTTTCTTGCCAATAAAAATGGCTTGATCCAGTTACACAAAGACGCCAATAAAGTGGCTAAAGTAAATATAGATGCCCTGTACGGCGAAAATATACATAATAAATTATTAAATAGTAATGGCTTTTCATTGGCAGAAATTAACTTAGCCGGTGAAGACACCCTGGTTGCTGCAACACCAATAAAAAATACTGACCTTTTTGTTGTAGCCCAAGTACCTAAAAGCGAAGTGTTTTCGAGTGTGAGTAAATTAGAATGGCAAATTTTAACCTTCACTATAATTATCGCCCTTATAGCGAGCTGTATTAGTTATTTGCTTGCTCGCTCATTGTCGTCGCCACTGTCGAAAATAGCCGAGCTATTCTCTCGTTTAGGCACAGGCGATGCTAATTTAGCATATAGACTTCCTTACTCTGCGCAACCTGAGCTAAATAATTTAACCGATGGTTTTAATCAATTCATCGAAAAAATAGACACAGCAATTAAACAAGTTGCCCATGAAAGCCATGGGATCCGCCAAAGCTCTGACCACGTGTTTGCGCAAGCAAAACATAACTCACAAGCAATTGATCAGCAAAAAGAGCAAACAATATCAGTTGCTGCCGCCATTAACGAAATGGGCGCAACAGTACAAGAAATAGCACAAAGTGCCGCCAACACGGCGAAGTTAACCAATAGTAGCCGTGAAAACACCAGTAAAAGCCATCAACAGGTACTGCAAAGCCAAACGACTATTGCAGCTCTTGCTAGCGACATAGATGGCATTACAGAGCAAGTAACCTTACTTTCTAAAAAAACGCTTGATATTGCTAGTATTGTTGACTCAATTAGAGGTATTTCTGAGCAAACAAACTTACTTGCGCTTAATGCTGCTATTGAATCTGCGCGTGCGGGTGAGCACGGTCGCGGTTTTGCTGTTGTTGCCGATGAAGTGCGAGCGCTGGCTAATCGTACCTCACAATCAACCACTGAAATTCAGTCGATGATTGAAGAATTAACCCAAATATCGAATGATGTTGTTACCGATATTAGTCAGTCCAAAAGTAAAGCTCAGCAAAGTGTAGGGGCAATGCAAAACTCAGTTGAGCTGCTTGATACAATTACTGAAACAGCAAATCAAATTAATGATATGGCAACCTTAATCGCAACAGCAACAGAGCAGCAAAGTAATGTAGTAGCCGATGTAGGACGTAATATTGAGCAAATTAGTGAAATTAGCGACAAGTCGATGAATGAGCAATTAAATACTGAGCAGGCTATTCGCGATTTAGCAAATAGCGCACAAACGCTTGCGTCACTTGTTGCCACTTTTGAGGCAAATCGCTAACTCATTTTTTGTAACATTTAAATTATACCTCTGAGTAAAATTACAACTACACTTAACTGGTAAGTAGTTTTGCTTAGAGGTGTTATATGAAAGCCATTCAACTTAAATATTATTTATCATTTAGCTTTATACTTTTTTTTTGTGTGTGTACCTCACCGCCAAAGTTAGCCCTGCCGCAACTCATTGAGCCAGCAAACTTTAAGCTACAACAGATCGAAACTCCAGCAGAAATATTTAAATTAGATACCAGCTTAACGCGGCAATTAGATTCTCATTTAAACAGTCAAAATTCAGCCCAACATATTGCACAAGGCATATTTAGCTTTTTATTAAAAAATGGTGATGACTCACTTGCCTATCGCTCATCTGCCACTTTAACCGCTGCACAAAGCTATCAAAATCTAAACGCTAACTGTTTGTCATTATCTATATTAGCGTATAGCTTAGCGGAGCACTTAGGCTTAAAAGCGCAATTTCAAAAAGTACATATCCCTGAATATTGGGCACTTGATCAAGGCGTTAATTTATTAACCGGACACATAAATTTAAGCCTTAATAGCCAACCTCTAATAAAAGATGCTGGCACTTTATTTTACCAACGAGATCAGCGCTTAATTATCGACTTTGACTCTAACAGCCGACAAGCACGCTTTAAAACAACACGATTATCAAAAAATACTGTTACCGCTATGTTTTATAATAATAAAGGTGCTACTGCGCTAATAAATAAACAATATGAATTAGCCTATAGCTACTTTAATGCAGCAACCAAGGTAGCACCTAATTTTAGCGTTGCATGGGGGAACTTAGGTGTTTTATTTAAGCAATTTAACTATTTAAATGAAGCCGAGCAAGCTTATAATTACGCCCTTCATCTTGATAAAAACAACAACACAGCACAAGGTAATCTTGCTATGTTGTACTTACTTACAGAGCGAGAGATACAAGGAACTCAAATACTTAATCAGCTTGATAAACAGCGCCAAAGTAATCCTTATTACCATATATCACTTGGTAATACCGAGTACGTACATAAATATTACGCTAAAGCACTCAAACACTTTAAAAAGGCCTATACATTATCCCCCACACTTCACGAAAGTCATTTTGGCTTGGCGCGAGTTTACTTTCAGTGGGGCGATACAAAGCAAGCAAAGTACCATTTGCGTAAAGCCGGAAAAAATGCTGATTTTTTACATGACAAAAAACGTTATGACGCAAAGTTAAAAGCGCTGCAATCATTAACCGCAAAGGTAGGTGCCCATTAAACAATTAACTGTCGTTATTATTTTTCTGCTTTTAAGCCCTTTTGTTAATAGTAAAACGGCGCAGCAGCTACTTATTGATGATTTATATTACTTAGCAGACCAGCAACTTGCAGGTAGAAAAACAGGTTCTCAAAGCGCAGAGCTTACAAGAAGCTATATAAAACACAGATTAAGCCAAGTTAATAATAACGTGGTCGAGCAGCCATTTTGCTATAAATCGGGCCTATTTAGCCAAGCGTGTGGTATTAATATTATTAGTTCCAACATAGGTGCTCTAGAGGCAGTAACACAGGCAAGCGACCCATTACAAAAAGCCACTCGTATTATTATTACCGCACACTATGACCATTTAGGTAAACGTGGCGGAAAACTGCATCCTGGAGCAAATGATAATGCCACCGGTGTTGCTGCTTTAATTTATTTAGCAAGCGTATTTAATGATAAGCCACTGCCTTTTTCTCTTACCTTTGTAGCCACAGATGCAGAGGAAAACGGCTTACATGGCAGTAAATATTTTGCCAAAACACTGCTACCAAATAGCGTTATTATGAACATAAATTTAGACATGCTAGGGGTTAAAAAACGTCGTAGCAACTTATATGTATTAACCTCTAGAACGTTAAAAAACACCTTAAATAGTGTATTTTTAGCCGTTGAAAATAATAATGTAAATTTAAAACCGGTTTACTCCGCAGCGCAAATGAGCAGATATATAAAATCTAAAAATATAAACTGGCATAAAGCGAGCGATCACTATTCGTTTGCAAGACAAAAAATCCCTTATGTTAACTTTGGCATGGGCTACGACAGTGCCCATCATACAAGTAATGACACCGCCGAGAATATTAACAGCAAACTTTTTACTGATGCAGTGCTATTAATAGAAGCCTTTATTAACCAGCTTGCTAAAACACCACTCCCACTTAGCCCGTCTTAAATGATGCTACATAGGCTTCTTTTTTAGCCCTAGATAATTTTTTCACTTGGTATTCTAATTTACTTGCTGCACTTTTATTGCCAACACTGTGCTGATGAATAAGTAAAAGTGGGCCTTTACCTTTAAGATTTTTTGCACCATTACCCGCTTGGTGCGTAGCAAGACGTTGCTCAACATTGGTCGTTATACCCGTATACCAATGGCCGTAGCGGGTTTGTACTATATACAAATACCAGATAGATGGCTTTTTTAAGCAGCTCTGCTCACTGCATTTTAAACTTTTTTGATTATCAGTGGTCAAATCGCTACCTTAACTTAATGCCCTTAACAAAAAACAATTGCTTAAAAGGGTTTTACCTTCAGTGACTAATCGGTATCATGCAGATTATAAAAAATAAGGATCACAACTAACAATGCAGTCGTTAAAAACTTTTTCTCTTTGGCTTATCGTTGCTTTAACGCTTAGTTCAGCAGCTGGGTGTTCTAGCTGGGTATACAGAATCAACATCCCTCAAGGTAACTTTTTAGAACAATCTGATGTTGATAAACTGCGTGTAAACATGACTCGTGAGCAAGTTATTTATGTATTAGGCAAGCCTATCGCCGAAAATGCATTTGATAATAACACTTGGCGTTATGTATATAGCTTTAATAAAGGCCGTAGTAACGAGCAGTACAAATCACTGGTTATTAACTTTGAAAATGAAAAGCTTGCTTCTATTTCAGGTGATTACGAACAGCCAGAAAACTTTACTACTCCACTCGAACAATAAGCACCCTCGCTTATAAAATTATAAAGGTGAGTTAAGCTCACCTTTATAATAGCTAAAACCTTATGCTATCGCTCTATAGGACGGCCACCGGTTACTTTATTTGCTCGCCCTTCTTCTTTCGCTTTTTCAGCTCGTTTTCTACGCGCATCTTTAGGATCGGCAATTAAAGGACGATAAATTTCAATTCTATCCCCCTCTTTTAGCTCTTGATTAGGCTTTACAGTTCTATTCCAAACACCGAGTGTTAGTGCTGTAGCATCTATTTCTGGGTGTTTTTCGATAATTCCTGATTGAATAACAGCTTGTTCTACCGTTGTTCCCTTAACAACTTCTATTGTTAAGCTTGTTGCTGTTTCGGGTAGTGCAAATACAACTTCAACATCAATCATACTCTCGCTCCATAAACCTGTTTCGCGCGCTGAGTAAACGCACTCACCATATTTTTTGCAACATCATTAAATATTTTACCAAACGCTAACTCAATCAACTTACTCGAAAACTCAAAGTCTAATTGTAACTCTACTTTGCAAGCATTTGCGTCAAGTTGTTGAAAGTGCCAACGCCCCTGCAACATTTTAAACGGACCATCTACAAGATTTAATACCACGGTTTGCTCATCAACAAAGGTATTTTCTGTGGTAAACCACTTTTTTATACCTGCTTTTGATATTTCTAAACTCGCGGTCATGCTATTATTGTGTTGCTTAATAATTTTTGAGTCTGAGCAATTAGGTAAAAACTGAGGATAGGCTTCTACATCATTAATAAGGTCAAACATCTCTTTAGTGCTGTACATAACCAGCGCACTTTTTTTTATTTGTGGCATACTCACTCCCAACTGTGTGGTGGAATTTTAGCAAGCTTTACGCGTTTCCCCAAACTTTCACGCTGCTTAAATTAATTACTAAGCTTTTAAATGCATTATTAAAAAATCGATGTAAAACATCTCGTATTACGTATAATATAGGGCACTATGGCTAAGAATAAATCATCAAAATCGACAAGCAATACCATCGCGCTTAACAAAAAAGCGCGACATGAGTATTTTTTACACGATAAGTTTGAAGCGGGTGTAGAGCTCCAAGGCTGGGAAGTAAAAAGCATCCGAGCTGGCAAAGTTAACATCACTGAAACTTATATCCATCTTAAAAACGGTGAAGCATTTTTATTAGGCGCCCAAATCCAGCCTCTTAACAGTGCATCTACCCATGTAATTTGTGATCCTTTACGTTATCGTAAGTTACTATTAAGCAGACGCGAGCTAGATCGCTTAGTAGGCGCAACTGAACGCGATGGCTATTCATTAATTGCTACTGCTATGTATTGGAAGAATTGCTGGGTGAAACTTGAGTTTCATTTAGCAAAAGGTAAAAAATTACACGACAAACGCGAAGACGGTAAAGATAAAGACTGGTCGCGTGAAAAAGAACGCTTAATGAAGCATAAAGCATAAATAAAAACGCCTAATTTATTAGGCGTTTTTTTATTTATTTTAAAATAATTTAACGCACAATTTTAAACCAAACTGCATAAATATACTGCAACTTAGTGGCTGTTAATAAAAGAATAAATTATTACAAAATAAGTGCTCACTAAACTATTTAATTCTTACCACTAATTGCAACGCAAGATTTATATTAAAACCCCGCTTTACGTCGAACTTCTATCTCCAAGTAAATAAAACACACTGACTCTTTTACCAGCAACACCCAGACTAAAGTCACACCACAGCGCAATTGCTAACATCTTTGTTACATGGTATTAATGTGGAGGCTTTTTTAGCTACCAAATTCAACAAAACTAACAAGGACTTAAGGATGAAGCAATTTGCATTTACCCCTAGCTTAATTGCAGGGGCTACTTTGGCATTAACAGCTGGCTTTACAACAACAACATACGCCGCTGATGAAGTGAAAAAAGTAGAACGCATTGAAGTAACGGGCTCTCGTATTAAACGTTCTGATATGGAAGGCCCTTCTCCGGTTCAATCTATCAGTAGAGCCGATATTGATAACATGGGTTATGACAACCTACAGCATTGCTTGAAAGAATGCCTGTTGCAGGTAGCGGTACTTTCTCTACCCGTGGTAATAACCAAGACTCTACTGCAAATGGTTCTGCAGCGGTAAGTTTACGTGGCCTAGGCGCTGACGCAACTTTAGTACTTATTAATGGCCGCCGTGTTGCTATTAGTGCATTCGCTGAAGGTATTACTAACTCATTTGTTGATATTAACAGTATTCCTGTTTCAGCGATTGAACGTATCGACATTTTAAAAGATGGTGCATCGGCTATTTATGGCTCTGATGCTGTTGCGGGTGTAGTTAACGTTATCTTGAAAAAAGATATTGATGGTATTGAAGTAAACTTAGGCTACGGTGGCACTGACGGTCCTAATTACGAAGAAACATCAGCCAGCATCGTTTGGGGTACAAGTAACGAAAAAAGCAGTGCTTCCGTTATTATTGACTACTTTAAAAACACCTCTTTATCGTCAAGTGAAATGGGCAGTTTAGGCACTGCAGATCAAAGAGCTTTAGGTGGTGAGGACTTTCGTTCATCACGTGGCTTCCCTGGTTACTTTTACGTTGATGGTGTAAAAACCATTGACCCTGCTTGTCCAGCCGATAGCGCAACTGCCAGTGGCAGCTGTTTGTTCGATTACGGCCCATACGGCTATATTGCACCAGCATCTGAACGTATTGGGGCTATTTCGCAGTTTGAGTATAATTTTGATAATGGTATTACCGCATTTTTAGAAATGGCAGTACAACACAATAGCTCTGTGGCTATGGGTGCGCCAACCCCGCTAGATGAAGATGCAGGGCTTACTGTGCCAGCAAATCATCCTAATAACCCATTTGGTAAAGATATAGATATTGGCCGTTACAGAACGGTTGATGCCGGTGCTCGCCAATGGGATATTGAATCAGATACGATGCGTTTTGTAGCGGGTTTACGGGGCGAGTTTAACGACTGGAGCTGGGAGACAGCAGTACAAAAAGGTCGTAGTAAATCAATGCAAACTGGCGATCGCTCACAAGGCTGGGTGCGTACCGACTTTTTACAACAAGAAATAGATGCCGGTAATTACAACCCATTTGGCGGCACTTATAACGATCCTGCAGTAATCGACAGAATCACTACTAGCTTAGTACGTCAAGGTGAGTCACATATGACCTCATTTGACGCAAACATTAGCGGTGAAGCATTTAGCTTTGGCGACGATGTGGTGATGATGGCAGCCGGTATTGAGTACCGCGAAGAAGACGTTACAGATATCCCTGATGATCAGTTCCGTCGCGGTTTAATTTTTGGTACTGAAGCTGTATCAGCCGCAGCATCGCGCGATCAATATGCTGCTTATGTTGAATTTTCAATTCCACTAGCTGATACATTAGAATTGCAACTTGCTGGACGTCACGATGACTATAGCGATTTTGGCACAACTACCAATCCAAAAGTTGCACTTCGCTGGGCACCTAGTGATGAAATCACGGTTCGTGGCTCATGGGCACAAGGCTTTAGAGCACCCTCTTTAGCACAAGTTGGCCTAGGTCCATCAGAAAAAAGTCAGTTCTTTATTGATACTCAACGCTGTCAACAAACGGGCTTAGACTGTCAGGCACTTGATTACAACATTCAATTCTCTGGTAATGCAGACTTACAACCTGAAGAGTCTGAATCTTGGAACGTCGGCTTCATTTGGGCCCCTAGCGCAGAGTTTGGTTTAAGTGTTGATGTGTGGAGCATCACCCAAGACAATAAAATTGACCAAGAAGAGTTTGGTCCAATTTATGCTGCCGAGTGTGGTAACCAAAACAGTACTGTATGTGTTCGCTTACCGCCTACTAATGGTGAAAGCTTAGGTTCAATTCAAAAAATCTATAGCACATTTGAAAACGTCTCTTCACAAGAAGTATCTGGCATCGACTTTTCAGCAAATTACAATCATTCATTGGATGATTTAGGTTTATTGAAATTCAATTTAGAGTGGGCTTACCAAAACAAATTTGAAAAAGATGGCCGTGATTACTCTGGTGAGTATGGTTACCCTGAGCATCGTTGGATTTTCTCAACTAACTGGGAAGTGGGCGACTTTAATACTAATGTTAACTTAAGTTATGTTGGTGAGTTTGAAGACACACCTGATATCGACTTTGATGGTAACTTAGATTTTGATAGCAATACATCACGTATGATTGATTCACAAGTGTTGGTTGACTTACAAACGTCGTACCGTATCACTGAGTCAGCTAAATTATCACTAGGTATTAATAACTTGTTTGACGAAGAGCCTCCTTTTGCAATTGGTGATGGCGATTCTGACCTTTACGGTTATGCGTCTGGGGTTCATAACCCACGCGGTCGTTATATTTATACTAAAGTAAGCTTCTCGTTCTAAATTAGAAGCAACAAAAAAACCGCCAATTGGCGGTTTTTTTATTTAAAACGAGAGCTAAATTATAGATCGCCTTCGTTTTCAGATAGGAACTTAGCAACGCCTTCAGGGCTTGCATCCATACCTTTTTTACCTTCAGTCCAACCAGCAGGACATACTTCACCGTGCTCAGTGTGGAACGCTAGCGCGTCAACCATACGTAGCATTTCATCAATGTTACGACCTAGTGGTAAGTCGTTCACTACTTGGTGACGTACATTGCCTTCTTCATCAATTAGGAAAGAACCACGAAACGCAACACCCGCTTCAGGATGCTCAACGTCGTATGCTTTACAAATTTCATGTTTAATATCTGCAACTAGTGCATATTTAACTTTACCGATACCGCCATCTGCAACAGCAGTGTTACGCCATGCGTTGTGTGAGAATTGTGAATCGATAGAAACACCAATTACTTCAACGCCACGTTTTTGGAATTCTTCATAACGCTTATCAAATGCAATAAGTTCAGAAGGACATACAAACGTGAAATCTAGTGGGTAAAAGAAAATAACTGCTTTTTTACCTTTAATTTTTTCATGAAGGTTATAGCTATCTACAATTTCACCGTTACCAAGAACTGCTGCAGCGGTAAAGTCTGGTGCCTGGCGGCCTACTAATACACCCATTTTATTCTCCAAATATTTTGAGTTTGTTGTCAATTGCTTATGCAATGCTGATAGTTATATGGGCTCTAAAACTTAAAAACCAATAGCGCACATATAATTATTATTATTCTAGAGAGAACTGGTGCGAAATGACAATCGTATTTAACGATTCCTCCCATCGATAATACTGAACGCTAAAAAGTGATGGGGTTTATTTTATTAGCTCAGTTTCTTGGTTATAAAGTATTAATAAAATGAAGACACAAAAAAACCTGCAAATGCAGGCTTTTAAAATAGGTTTAATCCATTATGTCGCTGGGCATATCGCCACGAATTTGTTGCCAAATTTCACCGGTTTGATGACCATATTTACGCATCATCATGATCGCACCGTCGTGTTCTCTGTTTTCGGCCAATTTAGTTAAGTCTTTATAAAACTGGCGAGCCAACTCACGCGTCCCCGGATCTGAAAAATAATGACAACCTATTTTTGAATAAAATCCTTTAAAGCCATTGAGTATAAGCACGTAAATACGATTATTACCTGCAACAGCTAACTCGTGATGCACTTTATAATCGTAATCAGCAAATGCTTGCGCACTGTCTTCTAACTCATCGCTTTGTGAGAGAATTTCAATCACACGTTCTGGATTTAACTTTATAGCTGCACGCGTATAAATTGCGCTTATATTAGTGCGTGCAGAGAGTAACTGGTCGGTTAACTCTGGCATTTTATCTTCATCAAGACGTGCTAACGTTTCAAGAATATTTAGTCCTGACGTTTCCCAAAAGTTATTCACTTTTGTTGGCTTACCATGTTTAATAGTTAACCAGCCATCTCGAGCCAATCGCTGTAATACTTCACGTAACGTCGTTCGGGTAACACCTATTAACTCTGAGAGTTCACGCTCAGCAGGTAGAATAGATCCAGGAGGGAAATCGCCATTCCAGATAGACTCTACTATGTATTCTTCAGCAAATCCTGCTGGGCTTTTCGCTTTAAAAATTCTCATCCAATTCCCACTCGAATTAATTCACACTACTACATACGATTAACCGACTGATTGTACCAGACGACGCTCAAGTAACAAGTAAAGTACGCCATATTACTGCCAGTATGCGATTAAAATATTTGTGTCTATAAAATGCTTTATATTTTTTACTAACACTTGTCGCAAGCACTTATATATTCACCCTAGATACATTTTAAGTAGTTATTTACTTTAAGTTCGCGCCTTGCCTTATTAACTTATTACGTAAAGTCACCTCACACACATACTTTACTCGTTTAAAGGGCTACCTCTTTATTCACATTATTGGATTTTTATTGGCTTTTAGAATTATAACCTTAACTTTAATCATCATAAATGCATGTGGGTAGGCTTTAAGTCGTTTTGCTTGCCCCTAACTTTATCCTACGTCATAATCTAACGTCTTATTTAAATACGGATTTATTATGAACTGGCTTGCACAATTACCCACCCAACGTACTCCTTGGCTTTTGTTTAGTGGTATTGTTTTTCTGCTTGAAATAACGGCACTGTTTTTTCAATATAAAATGGGATTGGCGCCATGTATCATGTGCATATATCAGCGTACTGCGGTATTAGGTTTACTTATTGCAGGTATTATTGGTACAAGTAATCCAGAGCATAGAGGGGTTCGCTTGCTCGCCTATAGTGTATGGGCTGTTTCTAGTGTTTGGGGATTTATAATTGCCCGCGAGCATATCGAAATGCAAACAACCACTGATCCTTTTGCATTTAGCTGTGAGTTTGAACCTAACTTTCCTGCCTTTATGCCATTACATGAGTGGATCCCAAGCTTTTTTGCAGCCACTGGTGATTGCGGAAACATTGACTGGCAATTTGCGGGGCTAAGTATGCCGGCATGGATGGAAGTAATATTTGCGCTGTTTGCAGCCACTTTATTTTTACTGGTAACGAGTCGCTTAATGACTAAAAGGTCGCTGTAATGCTTGTGTTTTTTTCAAGCCAAATTAATGCTCTAAAACATTTAAAAATACGTGACAGACAAGCTGTTATAGCGATTTCTTTAAGTATGCTTTCACCTGTTAATAAAGTACTACTTCGTATTATAAAATTATTATTACTCAGTCCGCTGTTTTTAATATTTGCCGTATTTGAAGGCTGGTTACTCATCCCTTTTTTACTACTCGGTGGGTTGTGTTACCCACTACTAACGACTCCAATTGAGATTAACTTTGCTAAAAAGCATTTATGTGAAGCATTAACCCAATATACTAAGGGCGCTTAACGCGCCCTTTTTAACTTAAAACGAAACCTTACCTTCAAGCTTTGCAGCTAATTTTTTACCTATACCTTTTACCATTTTCAAATCCTCTAACGATGTAAAGTTACCCTTTGCTTCGCGATAATCTATAATAGCTTGTGCTTTTTTCTTACCAATACCAGGGAGCTTAGATAGCTGGCTAACATCAGCAGTATTAATATTTAAAGCCGCCTGTTTTACTTGCTGAGTTATTGCTGAGGTATCAACATTTGCGTAGGTAAGAGTTACTGGCAACATACAAAAAGCTGCAGCTAAAATACTATATTTTAGTTTTTTCATCTTTCTTCCTTTTTTGTTCATACATGAACATTTACTTTGTTGTTTATATGTTTAAGTCATAACGCAAAAGGCTTTTTACACCTGCACTTTATTAAATACTTAAACCTAACATTCACTCCCTGTGAGATCCTTAACTGCAACGGTACACAAAAGTGATTAAGTTAAATAAAGTAAAGTTAATCTTTGTTGTCAACTATTATCACTTAATATTAATTAGGGGACTTGCAAATTTAGGCACAAACTTGTACTGTACATAAAAACAGTAATCTAATGGTTTATATATACTATATGCCACGCAAGTAAGCAGGAGAAATCATGGCTGTTGTTGTTAAATATGTTGTAGAACGAAACGGAGTCGAGCGCATGACGTTTACTACCAAAAAAGAAGCTGATGCCTATGATAAAATGCTCGATATTGCAGAGTCGCTTGAAATTTTGCTAGAAAAAGTTGATGTACCATTAAGTGAGCAACAAGTAGAGTCACTCGCTTTAGAAATGGCAAAAAGTAAAGATGACTTCATGACAATATTAAAAGGTGGTAAAGAGCCTATAGCCCCTAAAGCTGCTGTAAAAGGCAAAAAAGCAGATAATGTTGCACCCATAGAAGAAAGTAGCGACAAAAAAGCGAGTTAATAAATTTTGCATAAAAAAGGGAGTAACCTAAGTTACTCCCTTTTTTTGTTTATAACTTTTTATAGTTCTTGTTCTACTTCATCAAATAAGGTTGTAATTTCTTTAGCTGGCTCATTGGTCATTAAGCTAACTAATACAATCGCAATACTTGATAAAATAAAGCCTGGGACTATTTCATAAATAACGCTACTTAAACTCCCACCATTAATGGTAATTGGTGCGTATATCCATATAAGTACTGTTGAAGCCCCCACTAACATGCCTGCTAAGGCGCCAGCAAAGTTCATTCTTCTCCAGTAAAGGCTAAACAATACGAGTGGTCCAAATGCAGCGCCAAAGCCTGCCCACGCATTACTCACTAAATCTAAAATAGAACTATCTCTATCGTAAGCTAAGTAAATAGCAAACATAGCAACTAATGCCACACTAATACGCCCAACAAAAACCAGCTCTTTTTGAGAGGCTTCGCGATGCAGGTATATTTTATAAAAGTCTTCAGTTAACGAGCTTGAACACACTAGCAATTGTGAAGAGATAGTACTCATTACAGCCGCTAAAATAGCTGCTAATAAAAAGCCAGCAATCAATGGATGAAAAACCAATTCAGATAGCACTAAAAATATTGTTTCTTTATCATTTATCGGCATTTCATTTTCTAGTATGAAGGCTGCCCCAAATAAACCAGTTAGTACTGCGCCTATTGCTGATAATGTCATCCAAGACATACCAATGCGTCGCATTGCTGGAATATCTTTAACTGAACGTACCGACATAAAGCGTACTATAATATGAGGCTGACCAAAGTAACCAAAGCCCCAAGCTAACGCAGAAATAATTGCGATAGTAGAGCCACCAGCAAACCAATCTAGCATATTTAGAGAATGAACTTCACTGGCCTTTGGCGAGATAAGTAACAGGTCATAGCTTGCATTAGCAAGCGTTTCCATTACTGGGTGATCAAGCATAGTAAACGTTACTATAGGTACGACTAATAGCGCTATAAGCATAATGCAACCTTGTACAAAGTCGGTCAAACTTACCGCTAAAAAACCACCAAAAAGCGTATAAAGTACTACAACGCCAGTAGTAACATAAAGGCCAACTTCGTAGCTCATTCCAAATGAATTTTCAAATAACTTACCACCAGCAACCACGCCAGATGAGGTATAAAGTGTGAAGAAAACAATAATAACAATAGCTGAAATAACACGTAATATATTTTTATTGTCCGCAAAGCGATTTGCAAAATAATCCGGGATAGTAATTGAATCATTCGCTTTTTCAGTATAAACACGTAGCCTAGGTGCAACTAAGAAGTAATTTGCCCAAGCACCAAGCACTAAACCAATCGCAATCCAAACCTTACTCAAACCAAAAAGATACATAGCGCCGGGAAGGCCCATAAGTAACCAACCGCTCATATCAGATGCACCTGCAGATAGCGCAGCAACACTTGGTGATAAATTACGGCCCCCTAACATGTAACCTGAAACATCGCTGGTTGATTGCTTAAATGCATACAATCCTATACCTAGCATTACAACAAAGTATAATGCTAGTGAAATAATCATTCCTGTTTCCAAATTCGCCTCCACTAATAAATTGCAACAGGCTTTTGATCCAAATAATGACTCTTAAAATATTATAGTTAAGACAGTATTGGGATAAAAACCATTCTCTGTCACTATAGCATGGGTAATAGTTAAAATTCCAACATGTCAACTTTAGTGAATTAAAAACAAACAAATCGTATGTATTTAAGTCAAAATTTCTGTAACTTATTAAAAATATGTTATTAATCTAAGATAAGCTTATTTACATCATGCTATTTTTAATGTTTTGCCATATATTGTTACAATCAATAGTTATTTTTTATCTATACGGAATTTTTTATGTACTTTTACGCTGCACGCCAACCGATCTTAGATCGCGATAAAAAGCTTATTGGCTATGAATTACTATTTCGTGATGGTGTAAATAACGTGTTTCCCGATATAGATGGAGATGAGGCAACAACACGCCTAATAGAAGGCAGCCAGTTTAATTTTGGCCTTGAGGATTTAACTGACAATAAACCAGCATATATCAATTTTACTCTAGAAACTTTACTAAAAGGCTACCCTACTTTACTGAGTAAAGACGCTGTGGTGGTAGAGATACTCGAAACGGTGCAACCTGGTAAGCGTTTACTTGCTATTGTTAAAGACTTAAAAGAAAAAGGTTATACATTAGCCTTAGACGACTACATTCATCAACCTGTGTGGCGCCACTTTTATCCATTTATTGATATTATAAAAATTGACTTTTTAACCTGTAATATAGAAACAATTAAAACAATTATTGATGATTTAAAACCTTATCCACATCTAAAATTACTTGCTGAAAAAGTTGAAACCCATGAGGTGTATAACCAAGCATTGGAACTTGGCTTTGATTATTTTCAAGGGTTTTTCTTTTCAAAACCAGAGATGATCCAAAGTAAAGCGCTTCCCCCCTCTGGTATGACATTAGCCGAACTACTTTATGAGACCTCAACGCTTGATATGGATCTAAAAAAGATCACCGATATATTTGAGCGAGATGTAAATCTATCTTATAAGTTACTGCGTTATTCAAACTCTGCAGCATTTGCTAGACGTGCAAAAATAAGCACAATAAAACAAGCGCTTATCACCCTTGGTGCCAATGAAATTAAAAAGCTTTTATCTTTATTATTTGCAGCGCAAGTTTCAACAGATAAGCCTATGGAGCTAATTAGGTTATCGCTCACTCGGGCGCGTTTTAGTGAGTTACTGGCTATTTCGCATGGTAAGTTTAAAGACACAGGAATGGTTTTTTTAACCGGCATGATGTCGCTTATGGATGCTATATTAGATGAGAGTATGCAAAGTGTGATGCAAAAGCTGCCATTATCTAATGAGATTAAAGCCGCTTTACTTAATGACGAGGGCTTGCTTGCAAGCTACTTAAACTTGGTTAAGTTTTATGAGCAAGGCAATTGGCAGGCAGCTAATCAGATCAGCCAACAACTTGGTTTAGATGATAAAGTACCCGATGCTTACCACGAAGCAATTAGCTGGGTGAACGAGCAAATGCAGTTAATGAGCAATGTTTAATAACAACTTTCTAATCACTAATGAGAAAATAAAACGCCAGCATTGCTGGCGTTTTTAATAGGTTTACAAACTTTCTAAAAAATCTTCATCAAAGTCATCAGGCTCTTCTTTGATTGGCGGGTTACCGTCGTAAAGTTCGTATAATTGGCGTTGAAAATAAATATCTTTAATAAATAAGTAAGGGTCTAGTGAATCGTTCAATAAACCTTCTTGCGCAATTAGTGATGCACGGGCCTCAACAGCTTTTAACGCAAACACTAAAATTGTTTGTGGTGTAGTTAACGCTATTTTAGGTAAAACAAAGTTATCAACTACATCGCCGGTTAAGTTACGCGCTGTAGAAGGCCCCATAGCAGGTAGCATCAAGTAAGCACCATCACCTGCACCCCATACACCTAATGTTTGCCCAAAATCCTCATCTACATGTTCTAGACCTAATGAGCTGGCCACATCAAATAAACCAAAAACACCTACGGTCGAGTTAACTAAAAAACGTGCTAAGCTAACACTGGCATTACCTGGTTTACCCTGTAAACCGGCGTTGATCATATCTACCGGCGCACTAATATTATTGGTAAAATGCACTAAGCTTTGACGCACTGGTACAGGGGTCACCGTGATATACCCTACGGCGGCCGGTCTTAGTATGTATGTGTCTAAAACATCCATATTAAAGTCGTATATTGGGCGGTTAATATTTTGTAGTGGATCGCGCTCGTCCTTTTGGCTATCAGGTACTTGTGCACACCCGGCCAGCACTAACAAAACTATATAAATTAAACCATGTTTTAACATCGCGTATCCTTAAGGTATTAATGTGTCTATTTGCAGTTGCAACTGACGGGTACTTTCACGTTTTAATGCTGCTGAATGCCCTTCTAACTCACCGCTACTTGGCATTACTGAGTCATCATTAGAGATACGTGCAGTAATAACTATATCTTCTGCGCTTGACAAGTTTAATCCTGCAACCATAGAGTTTGCATCACTTAGTTCAACTGTAATAGGAAATTGATACTCGTTAAGCTTAACAACCGCTAGTGGCATTGGAGAGCCATTTAACGCTTTTGCAAAAACAAATAAAATTCCGTTTTCAGGTTGTTTATTTTTAAGCTCTGTACTTACATTTACTGTCACTTTAATTGCTGCACTCTTTGTAACATCAACATTTTGTGCTTGTTGTTGTTCAATCTCACTAATACGCTGCGCAATCATATTATAGCGGGTATCTGCTTTATCCATACTGGCAAGTAATACTTCAAACGCTGCTTTTGCTTGTACCCAATCTTTACGTTCGTAAGCAATGAGTGCTAATAAAGAAATAGCATCTAAATTTTGCGGCTCTTCTTGCAGTACTTTTGAAAGCATACCTGCAGCACGTGTCATGCTTGCCTCACTGCCCTCAAGTAACAGCACTTGGCTGTAACTAATAAGCACCTGCATATTAGCAGGATTCATTTGCAACGCTTTATCAAACGACTGCTGCGCCATATCAAATTCGTTCAATGACATAGCCACACGGCCCAGTAACATCCAGGCAATTTCGTCATCCCCCGTTTGGTTAAGCTTAGTTCGCAGTGCCAATGCAAATGCTTGCAGCTCGTTTTCACTCAGCGGCTCGCCTTTTTGCATAACAGCTCGCTCACCGTACTCTGCCAAGTTATCCATAGCATCGTGCCAAGCCGATATTTGCTGCTGATTACCGGTCATAGAGTAAAAAATACCGGTTAGGGCAATCACAAACGCACCGCCTGTTAAGGCAAAAATACGATTATTACCACGGCTATTAAGTGACTTTTCTGGAGAGAGCTCATTGAGTAAGCGACGTTTGAGCTCGATCACTGACTCACTGTGATTTTGTGCATCAATTCGCTGGTTTTCTAAGTCGTTTTGTAGCTCAACTAAACGCTGTTCATAAATACTAATAAGTTCTGCGTTCGCATTGTGCGTAATGGTTTTAACACGCTCTTTTTTTAAAAAAGGCAACATCACAAACAACAGTGCAATAAGTGTGAGTAAAGCAAAAGACGCCCACATTAAAATCATTTAACTTTGCTCCTGACGTTTATTTTTAGCAATTAATTTAACTAACATTGCTTCGTCGTTGTTGCTCCAGCTTTGTTTTACCGATGCTTTGCGTTGGCGAATAACAATAAAACCAAAACCAAAAATTACAATCAATACCGGTAAAACCCACAGCACTAAAGTTGCAGGGGTTACTGGTGGATCGTAATGTACAAAGTAGCCATAACGATCGATCATATAATCTATTACTTCGTCTTTCGTTTTACCATCTTTTACTAAAGCTAATACTCGCTCGCGTAAATCTTTTGCTACTACCGCATCAGAGTCGGCAATATTTTGATTTTGACACTTAGGGCAACGTAACTCTTTGGTTAGCTCTTCAAAGCGAACCGCTTGCTCGTTACTGTCAAATTGGTAACGGTCTTGCTGAGCAAGCGCCCCCATACTGACAAAAAGGCTAAGGGTTAATAACAACCACTTCATTATTTGAGCTCCTGCATAATTGGTGCAAACTTAGCACGCCACACTCGCGGATTTATATCACCGGTATGGTGCAACAAAATGGTGCCGCTTTTATCAACTAAAAAAGTTTCTGGCGCACCCGACACACCTAAATCTAACGACAGTGTGCGATGTAAATCTAAAATATTAAACTGATATGGGTCGCCAGCACGCGTTAGCATATTGGTTACGTCACTACGCAGTGCTTGCATATCAAATGGCCCGTCAAAATCGGCATCGTAACCTTGCACATAGTACAAGCCTATAATTTTAACGCCTTGCTCGCGCAATTTAGTTAAGTAGCCTAGCTCTGCTAAACATGTAGGGCACCAGGTACCCCATACATTTAATAAATAAACCTCACCTTTTAACTGCTCATTGCTCCATTGCTTATTATCTTGCATTAGATCTGGCAGGCTAAATTCTGGCATAGATTGCCCTAATCGCCCTGTTTGTATTTCCCTTGGGTTAGCAAATAACCCTTGGAATAAAAACACACAAATAAAAGCAAAAACCAGTAACGGTGCTATAGCTAAAAGCTTACGATTCATGCTTCGCTCTCCGCTGTTTCTTTTGTTGATTGAGGCGATGAGGTGCGATAGCGTTTATCAAATAAAATAACAAACCCTGCTAACGAAATTAATATACCGCCAATCCACATCCAACGCACAAATGGCTTATGATAAATTCGTAATGACCACGCGCCTTCGCTTAATTGCTCACCTAACGCTAGGTATAAATCGCGTGTGAAGCCTGCATCAATTGCTGCTTCTGTCATAAACTGCATGCCAATATCGTAACGGCGTTTTTCGGCATGTAACTGAGTGACTAGCTTGTCATTTTTTAATACCGATACAACACCCGCATGGCCACTGTAATTAGCTCCGCGAACATTTTTCACTCCTTCAAAGCGGTATTGATACTGATTAAGCTGCACCGTATCACCTGGTTTCATTGATACGTCGCGCTCAACCGAGTATGCCGAAGTAAGGGTTACGCCAGCAATTACAAAGGCAATACCTATATGGCCAAGTACCATAGCCCAATAACCTAAACCTAAGCGCTTAAAGCCTTCTTTAAAGGTGCTATGTACGGTAACTTTACTGTACAAATCAATACCTGTTGTAATTACAATCCATACAGCTAACGTGGTTGCTAATAAGGTAAGCGGTGCAATCACATCATAGCTAGAAAATAACCAAGCAAAGGTAATAATAATACTGACTAATACACCCATTAGTATTTTGTTTTGTAAAAACGCCCATTTATTTTGCTTCCAGCGTAAAAACGGCCCAATACCCATTAAAATAGCAAATGGCACTAACAGTATTGCAAACATCTTATTAAAAAATGGTTCGCCAATTGAAATGCTGCCTAAGCCCATTTCTTTGTGCACCATAGGCAATAAAGTACCTAGTAATACAATTAAAGTAGCAACCACTAAGAATATATTATTTAGCCACAGTGCTACTTCGCGCGATACTAACTTGTAACGCCCTTCGCTTCGCACTTGCGATACGCGCATGCCATAAAGTGCTAATGCACCGCCAACAACAATAGCTAAAAAGGCCAGTATAAATAAGCCTCTATCAGGGTCAGTTGCAAAAGCATGCACAGATACAATAATACCTGAGCGCACAATAAAGGTGCCCAGTAAGCTAAGTGAAAATGCTGCAATTGCTAACAGTACTGTCCATGATTTAAATACACCACGTTTTTCTGTCACACTCAATGAATGTAAAAGTGCTGTTGCTACTAACCAAGGCATTAAAGATGCATTTTCTACTGGATCCCAAAACCACCAGCCGCCCCAGCCAAGTTCTGAATACGCCCACCAACTTCCTATGGTAATACCTAAAGTTAAAAAGCCCCACGCGGTCATAGTCCAAGGACGAGACCATTTGGCCCAAGTATTATCTAGCTTGCCAGTTAAAAGTGCCGCAATTGCAAAAGCAAACGCTACAGATAGCCCTACATAACCCATATAAAGTAACGGCGGGTGTATGATCATACCCGGATCTTGTAGTAGCGGATTTAAGTCGCGCCCCTCTACCGGAAAATAAGGTAATAAACGCTCAAATGGGCTTGAAAGCAATAAGGTGTACATCATAAAGCCAACACCTAAAAAGCCAAGCACACCAAGTACACGAGCACGCAATACCCAAGGTAGTGCTTTAGAGCGCAGTGCAACAACAGCTGTCCAACCAGCTTGCATCAATAACCACAATAAAATAGCGCCTTCATGCCCACCCCAGGTCGAGGTTATTTGATAATACCAAGGCAAAGAGCTACTTGAGTGATACGCCACATACGCAACTGTAAAGTCATTTGTAAGGCTGGCATAAATAAGGGCGGCAAACGAAATAAATACAAATACAAATTGCCCTACCGCTAACGAAGGAGCAGCACGCATTAAGCGTAAATTACCGGTATGTGCCCCCCACAGCGGAAAAACACATAATAAAACGCTTAGCACCATGGCAAGCGTTAAAGAAAAATAACCAAGTTCTGGGATCATTATTAATTACCACTATCTAGGTTGTATTTAGGTTTCTCGTGTTTAATTCCTTTTAACGCTTCTGCCACTTCAGCAGGCATGTATTCTTCATCATGCTTAGCAAGTACTTCAAATGCTTCTATTACATTGGGCTCCACAAGTACACCTTGTGCAACTATGCCTTGGCCTTCGCGAAATAGGTCAGGCAAAATCCCCTGATAACGCACTACCACGGTTGGGCCTGTATCAACTAAAGTAAAGCTTACTTTTAAACTTTGCTCATTGCGCTCTACCGAACCTGGTACAACCATGCCACCAATGCGTAGCTTTTGGCCTATTTGTGGTTTTTCTTTATTGGGGCCTTTACCGTCAACAAGCTCACTTGGGGTATAAAATAAATTAATGTTTTCTTGTAATGCATACAGTACCAAGCCTATTGAGGCACCAATACCAAACAGCACTGCAACAATAACTAAAAGGCGTTTTTTACGTCTTGGGTTCATTATATTTGCTCCTGCTTAGCATTTTTAATACGAACTTCTCGCGCTATTTGTTGCTCTACCGATGCCATAATATGCTTAGTCTCTCTGAGTGAACTAAATAAAATACCTAATAAAATAAGTGCGCATGTACCAAAAGAAAGCCACACATAAAATCCATAGCCTCCCATTGCAATAAAATCAGAAAATGAGTCAAACTGCATAACTACCTCTTAGTTAACAACTGGCGCACCCATGGGCGATGCTTTTCACGTTGTAATATTTCATTTTTAAGACGAATTAAAGTAACAGTGCCAACAAAAGCCGCAAACGCCAAAATGTTTACCATTAATGGCCAAAACATACTGGGATCAATTGCTTTGGTATCTAGCTTAGTTATTGAGGCTCCTTGATGTAGAGTATTCCACCACTCAACAGAGTAATGAATAATAGGTAAATTAATAACCCCTACAATAGCCAAAATAGAAGCGGCACGACCCGCTGCCTTCTTATCTTCAAAGGCATGGTACAAAGACAACACACCCAAATATAAAAATAATAAAATAAGTTCTGAGGTTAAACGCGCATCCCACACCCACCAAGCGCCCCACATAGGTTTACCCCATGCAGCACCGGTTATAAGTGCAATCGCAGTAATGCACGCCCCTACAGGCGCAATTGCAATAACTGCAAGTTCAGCGTTTCGTAACTGCCAAACCAGCGCAATAATGGCAGCAATTGCCATTGATGAATAAGCACCCATAGATAAAATAGCCGAAGGCACATGAATAAAAATGATACGGTAGCTGTCTTTTTGTTGGTAATCGGCAGGCGCAAAACCAAGCCCCCATACCCAACCAACTAACATACTAATAACCGTAACTACGGCAAAATAAGGCAATAACGTATTGCATAACTTATATGCACGCTCTGCTTTAGCATAGGGATGTAACCACTTCCACATATTAACTTACACTCACTTTTAATGCTGACGATATGGCGATTGGCGCACTAATAATAGCAATAACTAACATAGCGCCAAGAATGGCAAGCTGCCCACTATAATCCAGCGACATAGTACTGGTATCGATAGCTGACGTTGCAAAAATTAAAACCGGAATATACAAAGGCAACACCAATAAACTCATTAAAATACCGCCTTTTTGTAATCCTACAGTAAGCCCAGCCCCAATTGCGCCAATAAAGCTCAACAAAGGCGTACCTAATAATAGCGTTAGTAACGTAGCCATTAATGCTGTGTTATCTAAATTCAATAGTAGTGCAAACAGTGGGGTCATTAATACCAAAGGAAGCCCAGTGATCACCCAATGCGCGGCTACTTTAGCCAACACAGTTAACGATAACGGATACGACGATGCAATAAGTTGTTCAAGTGAGCCATCGTTATAATCATCTCTAAACAGCTTATCTAAGCCCAACATAGTTGAGAGTAAAGCAGCCACCCAAATTATACCCGGCGCCATTCTTGCCAGTAGACCGGGCTCTGGCCCAATAGCTAACGGAAATAATGAAATAACAATTAAAAAGAACAAAATAGGATTGATAATTTCAGCGCGCTGACGAAAAGCAAGTTTAACATCTTTACTAAACACGGCTTTAAAAAGTAACCAATAGGAGTGTTGTCGGGTCATTAGTGACGATACTCCAAAGTGAGTGTTTGTAGGTTGCTAAAATGAGCCGTTAAATCTTGATGCGTGGTTAGCAATATAGCTCCGCCATTTTTTAAATGCTCAACAAAACGTTGCTGTAAAAAGACAACACCACTTTTATCAAGTGCTGTAAATGGCTCATCTAAAATCCATAACTTAGCTTCACTTAACCATAATCGAGCTAACGCAACACGGCGTTGCTGCCCAGCAGAGAGCGTTCTAACCGGTACATCTTCAAGGCCTACTAAGCCAAGCTTACTTAATAAAGGGTATAAATCACCTTCATTAGTGTAGCCATTAATTGCCAGCCAATGCTTAACGTTTTCAAGCGCACTGAGCTGCACATTAACCCCGGTTTTATGGCCTATAAATAATAGATCTCTGGCGTACTCTTCATAGTACTTTTTAATCGACTGATTAAGGTACAGAATATCGCCTTCATCAGGCATAGAAAAGCCCGCTATAATACGTAATAAAGACGTTTTACCAGCACCATTAGCACCTGCTAATTGCATGATTTGGCCGCTATTAAGGCTAAAATTAAGATCCGCAAACAAACAACGTTCTTGCTTGATGCAGGTGACGGACTTAATGTGTAACAAGATGACGATTCTCTCTGCCAAAAATTAGGCGTTAGTCTATCATAATGATAGGGTAATACGAATATTGCTTTAAAATCGATTCACTAAAAATAAAGAAAACTTGATTTAAAATAATGAATACACCTACGCAAATTACATTATCTAATTCATTGGTTAATAACCTAACCTCTAATGCGCCTAAGCATAACTTAACCTCGCTTCCTGGCGAGATGCTTGCGGCAAAAAATATTCAGTTTTCTAAAGAATCGATTACCCTAGATGTATTAATAAATAAGCACTGGCAAACTCTCAGACTTGGCATTACAACTGCGCCAAAAAACTTAGACAAAATAGCCAGCGCAAATATACAGCTCAGTAATGAGGGCAAGTCACTTGCAATTACCCCCAACAATACAAGGCTTACACTTAATCAACCGGTGCAATTACAGCAATTTTTAAATTATATAAATACCGGAAGCGAGTTACAAAATAACCCTATGCCGGCGCAGGTCGTATTAACGCCTACACCCAAGCTGGTAATTGAAAAGCTTAATGCCAGCATTGCAATTAATAAAGAGGTAGCGCAACTACTGGCCGCCGAGCAACCATTAAAAATAATAATTAGCACTAATAACAAAGGCGCGCAGCTAGACGTTATCAATCGCTTTGTTGACTCCGTGCATACACAACCCATAACTCAAGCAAAACTAGCAAGTTTACTTGCGCAAAATTTGCCAAATGCACAGCTACAAGCAACCCCTAAATTTGCAATTTTAACGCATGCACAACAAGCAGGTTCATTTAAGCTTAATATAAACAATAATCAACTTAACCAACTTTCGCATACCGTAACAAACGTAAACTTGAGCAGCCAAGCCAACAAACTGTTAATTAAAACTAATATAAACAGTACCACTGTCATACTTAAAAACTCGTTCACAAAACCGTTTAATCAACTAATTTCGGCGCAGCAAAGCAGCGTATCAACAAGCAATTTAAATAACCCTACTAGTCCATTAATAGCGGCTAATAACAGCCCTATTGATTCTTGGTTAAAAAGTAGTTTTGGTGAACTAAAAACGCGTATAAGTGATGCAGTAAAATACTTCGAAAACAAACCTTTTGCCGCTATAAATCAAACGCCAACAGGTATTAATAAACTAAATGTCGCCGAGCAGTTAAACCAGCAACCTAACCAGTTGCCACCTTTAGTGCAGTTAACCCAATTAATTAAATCAAGTGTTAGCCTATGGCAGTTGCCAACAAGCATGCTCTTTGCAACAACGAGCAATGGCAAACTAAGTTCGCAAAATCAATTACACCCTTTAGAAGCTAAATTACTCGCTCCACTGCTAAACCAACTCAGTGCAGCTAGCGCAATAAACATACCCAATAACACGCCGCTTTTAAGCAGCAAAATAGCAGATATTGCACAGCAGTTATCGCAGCAACCAGCCGACTTAACGCGCCTCGTAAATCAGGCATTTAATCGGATGGTTTCTAGTAACAATTTGCACCCAACAGCTATACAGCGCGAAATTCTTGCCACATTACAACCAACGCAACTGACAAACGACACGCTGCAAAGCAGTTTTAGTAAGGGATTAGAGCAACTTGCAGTAAGCATTTTAGCCGCGCCTATTATTAGCCAAACAACTACACCTATTAGCATTAATAATCAAACCGGCTTAGATGCACTACTGCAGGTGTTATTACCCACATTTAAAACCGGCAACTCTGGTGCTAAATTACTTGAGCAACTGCAACAAAGCCAAGTGCAAGCACTTGCGGGGGAGTTAACACAAGTTAAAAATACCCTTGGCCAAGTAAATGTTACCCCTGCTAATCAGCTAGCCGACTCAAACCCCTTGGTAAACTTTTTATTACCAATGAAATTACCGCCAGAAGCGGCGCAAACAGAAATAACATTAGGCCAATATAAAAAGCCCAGTGGCGATAAGCTAGCAGGAAAAAATGTCTGGTTTGTTAGATTAAACTTTGATTATGCACAGCTTGGTCAGTTACAAATTACTGCCGAATTAATGGATAAAGCACTTGATTGCCAGTTATTTGCATCAAGCCAAGAAGTGACCGCTATGGCTCATCCGCATCTTGATAATTTAAGATCAAAATTAGCCAAGCATGGTTTGCAAGTAGGTGATCTTACTTTAAAGCAAGGCGATGCAAGCCATCAAGCTTTTTATAAATCGCATGCCATTATTAATATTAAGGTATAAAAAATGAGTGACTCAGCCAACAACAAATCTGCGATTGGGCTTTTATATGCAGCCGGAAACTCGCCAATGGTAAGTACCAAGGGCTTTGGTAAATTAGCTGATGAAATAATAGCAGCGGCTGAAAAAAAAGGCATTATGATCCATCAAGATGAAGCATTAGCCAAAACGTTATCACACTTAGAGCTTGGGGAAGAAATACCTAAAGAGTTGTATTATGTAATTGCTGAGCTAATTGCATTTTCGTATGTATTAAGAGGGCAATTTCCGCCAGGCTGGCAAGACTTTCAAGGTAAGTTAAATATTAAGGCGTAGCTTTAACAGCATTAAAAAGCAAAAAAGACGCTAAGCGCCTTTTTGTTTATGCAATGAAAACAGCAGTTCTGCTTCTGCTCTAGGTAATTCGCATTCACGAATTACTTCTTCTAAATCAGCTCCAAGTTCGACCATTTTTACAGCACGAGAATAAATTTTTGCATCTGGATCGTCATACTTTTGCGCTGCTTGTTGTTGAGTTAGCTCTTCATTTTGCTGCTCAACTTCAAGTACTCGCTTACCAATACTTAATAACCCAGTGCGCAACTCTTGTACCTCACTGCGTAAAATATTAATTTGCTCAGCCGAGTCTTTAAATTGCTGCAGCTGAGAGGTAAGCTCACTTGCATAGCTGCTTTTAAATAGAATGATCATCGCCAATGCTATAAGGGCAACAGCTAACGCTATAATTGCTAAACTGAGTAATAACATAATTTTTAGTGGTAAAGCTTATAAATCGCTCAACTCATCCCATTCGTCGTCACTAAGTAGCTTATTTAAATCAACTAAAATAAGTAACTCGTTTTCGCGATTACACACACCCTGAATAAACTTAGCGCTTTCTTCTGTGCCTACATTCGGCGCACTGTCTATTTCTGAGCTTCGCAAATAAACCACTTCAGATACGCTGTCGGCTAAAATACCAATAACTTGCTCTTCAGCTTCAATAATTAAAATTCGCGAATTATCTGTTGCATCCGTACCGGCTAAACCAAAACGGGCACGAGTATCAATAACCGTAACCACATTGCCACGTAAGTTAATAATACCAATCACGTACGAAGGTGCACCAGGTACAGGGGCTATTTCAGTGTAGCGTAATATTTCTTGCACTTGCATTACGTTAACACCGTAAGTTTCGTCTTCTAACTTAAACGTTACCCACTGTAGTATTTCATCATTATTATCTGCATTTTTATTTGCTGACAGTAACTTATCTTGGTTCATGCTGTTTCCCCGTAATGGTCATTACTACTGACGGCTGTCTAGGCCTTTCTCTAATAATGCATTTAAATTATTTACATCTATTAAAGCGCACATTTTTTCTTTAATAACACCGGCAAGCCATGGGCGCTTACTTTGGTTTGTACGCCATTTTACATCTTCTTTACTCAATGTAATGTTATTTATTAGCTTTTCTGCCAATAATCCCCACTGACTGTCGCCTAGTGTAATTAAATACTTGTAGTTAAGTGACGCCTCTAACTTTTCGTCATACTTTTCTGGCATAACCCAACGTGCGGTATCAACCACATTAAGTTTTTCATCTCTATTGAGCATAACGCCTTTAAACCACTTTGGTTTACCAAATAAATGATTTACTTCACTTAATTCATGTATACCGCCTAACGCTTTAAGCGGCACAGCTAGCGTTAATCCTGCCACTTCAAAAAATAAGGCTTGAAACTGCCCGTCAAAATAATCAGCTTGGCTTTGTGCGGCTAATATTTGCTCGGCCGACAGTGTTTGCTCAGCAGAGGTGACTAGGGCTTTGATTTCTTGCGCTATCGGCTTTTTAATAATTTCTGGCACAACTTGCTCAAATACTGGCGTACTTTGTGTGCTCTGCGCTTCTAAATCTGGGTGTTCAGTTTTTTTATCCGTTACTTGCTCAAGTAATTTTGCAACGGGTTCAAGATTATCTACAGGCTCGTCTTCGCACAATAACGCGCCTAGATATTGAGTCATTACTTTTTCATTAGCAAATAATTGCTTACTCATTGATTAACCTTGTTCTATTAAATAGTCGAGCAATGCCTTGTAGGCATATACCCCGCGAGACCGTGGGCAAAATTCACTTGGAACTTGTTGCGCTAAACTGGCGTCTCTAAATTTGGTATCTACCGGAACAACGCCCGGCCACACTTTATCAGTATAAGTATTTTGCAGTGTTTTATATGCCTCTAACGAGGCTTTAGTGCGCTTATCGTACATGGTGGCAATTATAGTATATTCATAGCTTTTAGCTTGAGATGTTTGCATTAACTGCATAGTACGCATCATTCTGTCGAGCCCCTTTAGCGCTAAAAACTCGGTTTGTACCGGCACTAAAATGCGTTCACTCGCAGCTAGCGCATTAACCATTAATACGCCAAGTACTGGGGGGCAATCGAGGATTGCATAGTCGTAATATTCGCTTATTTTTGCAAGCGCTTTTTTTAATATTAATCCCATGCCGGTTTTATTGCCCATACTTCTATCTAGAGTAGCGATAGCCATAGTGGCGGGTAATATATCTAAGTTTTCAATACTAGATGGACATAATGCTTGGAGTATTTCTTCGCTTTGCATGCTAGTTCCGCGTACAAAAATATCGTATACGCTAACCTCTAAATCCTCAGAATCAATGCCAAAGTAATAGGTTAATGAGGCATGAGGATCGGTATCAATCAATAATACGCGCTTACCTTGAGATGCTAAAATACCTGCAAGGCTAACCGCGGTTGTGGTTTTCCCTACTCCACCTTTTTGATTTGCTACAGTCCAAATCTTCACATTGCATCCTAATTACAGTTCATTTCGAGTCGATATACGAATACCGCCATGGGGTAAACGAATTATTTTTATTGTATTATCGTCAGAGGGTAATTCTGCTTCAGGCTCAGGTTTAACGACTACTTGTTGCGGCTCAACGCTTACTACTTCTGCTGTTGGTGGCAACCCATATTTAGATAGGGCAATAACTACTTTGCGATTTTCAGCACGCCCTTGCTTAGTATCGTTAGTGGCAAAAGGAGAATATTGACCATATCCCTCAATCGCCATTCGCGCTGAATTTATACCTAGCCTTTCAAGCTCAACTAAAACGGCTGTTGCACGCGCCACCGACAACTCCCAATTCGAGCTGTACATTTCATTACCTATGGTTTGGTTGTCAGTATAGCCGCGTACTCTAATATAGTTATCTACCGGAGCAATTATATCTTTAATTATTTTAACAACTTGCTTAGCTCGAACTTGCGCTACACTACTGCCACTTGAAAATAGCATGCCAGAACTAAGCTCAATGATCAGCCAATCTTGGCTGAGTTCTAAACTTGCTTCACCATCGCGTATTTCATCTATTAATGACGATTGCAGCTTAGCCAACAAACTATCGAGTGGTTTGCCAAGGTGTTTTTGCTCAATATTACTGGTATCGCTTTGTCCGTCCAGCAGCTTTGGCCCGTGTTCTTCTTTTAAAATACTTTCGCCGTAGAGCACTTCTTGCTCTGGGGTTACTCTGTCTGTCAATATTGCGTCGCCATTTACCCCAGTTCCTTGCTGCGAATGTTGACGGGCTGACTTATCAAATACATAACCAATCGAATCGGACAGCACTTGAAATTTCTCTTCTTTGTTAATTGCTATTGCGTACAAAACCACAAAAAAGGCAAACATAATCGTCATATAATCAGCATAAGACACCAGCCAACGTTCTGTGTGTTGACTTTTAGTAGTGGTGTTGCGTAAGCGACGACGTAACATAATAGGGGCTACTCAACCACGACATTTGGGCGGTCAACCCGATAGGCTTCAAGCTTTAATTCAATGCTTACTGGGCTTTCGCCTTGGCTTATTGCAATTACGCCCTCGGCAAGCATTTCGTGATAAAGCATTTTTTGCTCAACCCGTTGCTTTAACTTATTAGCCATAGGTAAAAATAATAAATTAGCTAAACCCACGCCATAAATAGTTGCTATAAAGGCAGTGGCAACACCGGCTCCAAGCTTTTGCGGATCTGTAATAAACGACATTGCCTGAATAAGACCAAGCACGGCCCCTAAAATACCTATGGTCGGACTATAACCGCCCATAGCTTCATAAACACGACTTGCCTCTAGCAGACGTTCGCGCTCTAACAGTAAATCTATTTCTAACGTATCGCGCAGTTTTTGATCTGAGCAACCATCAACTAATAATCCAAGCCCTTTTGCAGCATAGGCATCTGGGTGGGTAAGCGCTTCGTTTTCAAGGGCTAAATAACCTTCTTGACGTGCTTTATGTGACCATCCTTTTACTTGCTCTATGGCATCTTCAATATTGTATTTAGGCGATACAAAAACCCAGTGCGTAATTTCTAGCATCTTTTTAAAAGTACTGGCTGATGTTTGTAACATTACAGCACCCAATGTGCCGCCCAGTACAATGATCAACGCAGGTCCGTTAAATAATGCCGATACCACACCGCCCTCTAACGAGTAACCTATAGCAATGGCGCCCAAGCCAATAAGTAAACCTAGTACGGAAAGCTTATCCACAGCCCACCTCTGTCTTTAAACGTATTGCTACTTCATCTAATGGCAGACTTTCGCTCGCTAAACCAGCATTAGCAATTGCTTGTGGCATACCATAAACAACACAGCTTTTTTCATCTTGTGCCCAAATGGTTGCCCCTGATTGTTTAAGCATACGAGCGCCTTCACGCCCATCTGCGCCCATACCAGTTAATACTATAGCTAATACATCACCTTGATACGCTTTAGCGGCACTGGCGAAGGTTACATCAACGCTTGGTTTGTAACTAATGCGCTCGCTGTTATCTTCAAAAACTCGTAGTGTTCTACTTGCCCCACGACCATCAATCATCATTTGCTGGCCACCCGGTGCTAAGTAAGCCACACCTGCTTGCAGTCGATCTCCTTGCTGCGCTTCTTTTACCTGAATTTTACACAAACTATTTAAGCGTGCCGCAAAAGCCGGAGTAAACGCAGCAGGCATATGCTGAATTAATAATATAGGGTGCGGAAAGTTAGCAGGAAGCTGAGTTAATATAGTTTGCAGCGCAACAGGTCCACCGGTTGATGTGCCAATTGCAACTAGTTGATAGTGCTTGCCACTCGTGCGCTTTGTTACTATTGCACTGCGACTAGTTACTGCCGAATTATTAAAGCTTCGCTCTGGTTGTACTACTGTTGTTGCTGTTTTATTTGTTTGTGCAAACCTTGCTGCTAATGCGCTTGGCGCTGAAGTAGGTGTAAATAAAGGTTTGTTTATACTGGAGGGGCTAGGGCTAGCAACACGTCTAATACGTTGGCGGCCAATTTCTTTTACTTTGCTTTGCAGCAGCTTAATGGCATCTTCGTTATTGCGAGCAATGTCTTCAAATTTTTTCGGTAAAAAATCCATAGCACCAGCATCAAGTGCATCTAAAGTTGCAGTTGCACCGGAGCGAGTTAACGAAGAAAACATTAAAATTGGCGTCGGGTTACTGGCCATAATTTCTTTTACAGCACTTATACCATCCAACACCGGCATTTCTACATCCATAGTGATCATATCAGGACGTAAACTAGCTGCTTTTTCTACAGCATCTCGGCCATTTACGGCAAAGCCAATTACTTCAATCTCGCTATCTAATTCAAGAATCTCACTCACTCGACGGCGAAAAAAGCTCGAATCATCAACAACTAAAACTTTAACGGCCATTTTGCTCTCTTATTTTTATTGTGTAGACGTATAAAGTATACGTCTACTTTATTATTTACCTGCGTAGTGTTTTAACATACTCGGTACATCTAATATAAGTGCAATACCACCATCCGAAGTAATAGTGGCACCTGCCATTCCAGGCGTACCTTGTAATAAAGCGTCTAACGGCTTAATAACCACTTCTTCTTGACCAATTAACGAATCAACCACAAAGCCAACTTGTTGTGTACCTATTTGCACAATAACCACATGCCCTTGCGCTTTACGGCTTGTACGATCGGCACCTTTCACTAGCCAATGCTCTAAATAAAATAAAGGCACTGCCTTTTTACGAACAATAATAGTTAACTGACCATCAACCACATTCGTTTTAGTAAGGTCTAAGTTAAATATTTCACTTACCCCTGCTAATGGTAGTGCAAATGTTTGCTCACTCACTACCACCATTAAGGTAGGTAAAATAGCCAAAGTTAACGGTACTTTAATTTCAAGTATAGTGCCCACACCTAGTTCTGACTCTATGCTAACCGAGCCATTTAACTGGGTGATTTTAGTTTTAACCACATCCATGCCAACACCACGACCAGAAATATCAGATATTGCTTCTTTGGTAGAAAACCCTGGCGCAAATATCAGATTGTAAGCTTCGGTGTTAGACAAACGGCTTGCTTGCTCTTGATCAAGCACACCTTTTTTAATTGCTATTTGTTTTAGTTTTTCAGCATCCATACCTGCGCCATCATCTTTAATGGTAAGCAAAATATGATCCCCCTGCTGCGAAGCAGAAAGCGTAACGGTACCTGTTCTCGGTTTACCCGCAGCTTCACGATCATCTGGCATTTCTATACCATGATCAACCGAGTTACGTACTAAATGCACTAATGGATCGGCCAGTGCCTCAACTAGGTTTTTATCTAAATCGGTTTCTTCGCCAACCAGCAATAAATTAATATCTTTATTTAAGGTACGTGCTAAGTCGCGAACAACACGCGGAAAACGGCCAAATACTTTTTTGATTGGCTGCATTCGCGTTTTCATTACCGCGCCTTGCAAATCAGCTGTAACAACATCTAAGTTAGATATTGCTTTACTCATAGATTCACTTTCTGAACTGGTGGCTAAACTCACTAAACGATTACGTACTAATACAAGCTCGCCCACCATATTCATAATTTGATCAAGGCGTTTAGTATCAACCCTTACTGTTGTTTCAGCTTGTGCAGGCGGCGCTTTTTTAGCAACTGGCGCAGCGGTATTGGTATTAGCACTTGCTGCTACAACAGCCGCTTGTGGCTGCTTAACTTTATCAACTGCTACTGGTGAGGCTTTAACTACAGCTGCTTTAGGAGCCGTAACTTTATTTACAGGTGCAGGTGTTGCCGCGCTTTCTTTAGATTTTGGCGCCGCTCCCTTGCCATGTAGCTCATCTAGTAAAGCTTCAAACTCATCGTCACTTATTTCATCATCGTTAGTGCTAGCAGCCGGACTTTGAGCTGCTTGAGGTTTTGGGGTTTTATTTACCGCACCAAAACTTCCCACCCCGTGAAGCTCATCTAATAAGCTATCAAATTCATCGTCGGTAATATCGCCACTTAAGTCGCTGCTATTACTTAATGACTCTTTTATTGCAGGGCCTTTACTTTTGCCATGAAGTTCATCAAGTAAGTTTTCGAATTCATCTTCGCTAATTTCATCAATATGCGCATCGTTTGCTGTAGCGTTTGTTGCTGCACTGGGTGCATCAAACAACTCATCAAATGCAAAAGGGTCATCATCTAAATTAGCATCTTGCGTTATTACTGGCGCAATAGTGTCACCACCAAGCTCTTCTTCTGTGGGGGGTAAACCTAATTTATGTAATATTTCGAGTAACTGGGGATCGGCAGGCTCTGGTTGCTCACGATTTTTTATCGTAGCAAACATTTCGTTAATAGTATCAAGTGCTTGAAGTATAACATCCATTAGCTCAGAGTTAACTGTTCGCACTTTTTGGCGCAGTAAGTCAAACACGTTTTCTGCGCCATGGCAGGCATCTACCAGCTCTGACATCGCTAAAAAGCCCGCGCCACCTTTAACAGTGTGAAAGCCTCTAAAAATAGCGTTCAATAATTCAGTATCTTCTGGGTTATTTTCCAGTTCAACTAATTGTTCAGATAAAAGCTCAAGGATTTCTCCAGCTTCAACTAAAAAATCTTGTAATATATCTTCATCGACTTCAAAGCTCATGCAGTTACTCTCCTATTAGAAGCCCAAACTTGATAAAAGATCATCAACTTCGTCTTGATCAGATACAACATCATCACGCGATTCTTTATCAATAATAGGGCCTTCTGGGCCTGCTAATGCTTGTGCGGCAATCGAGTTTTCTGTTTTTTGTTGCTCTTGGTTATCGTTTTCATCTTGTGCTGCAAACGCAGTTAACAGATGAATTAAACTTTCTTCAACTTCGCGTACCAGCTCAATAACACGGCGAATTACTTGTCCGGTTAAATCCTGATAATCTTGAGCCATTAACACATTAGTCATTAATACTTGCAACTCATCGGTTTTAAGATGCGAGCTGTTCATAAATTTATCAATGCTATGACACAATGTTTTAAATTCACCAAGTTCAAGATCGCGGCTCATTAACCGATCCCAGGTTGGCTTGATATGCGAAATATCATCAGCTAATTGCTGGGCTAAAGGCAGGCTCGCTTCAACCGCATCCATGGTTTTGTTGGCGGCGTTTTCTGTCATTTCTATGACATAGTTAAGTCGCTTTTTAGCGTCCGGAATGGCATCAGTGGTTAAATCTGTTATGCGGGTGTCAAGCTCAAAACCCTTTAAAGACTCGTGCAACTGGCGCGTTAATTTACCTACTTCTGCAAACAAATATGATTGTTCTTGAGAGGCAGTTTCTAAAATTAACTGATCAGCTTTATGTTGCTCACCGTTTTCTAAAAAAGTGACCAGCTGACGTGCTTGCTCTAAAGTAATCTGAGGCGCAGCAGGTGCTGACATAAGCCTCTCCCCTTATTAACCTAAGCGTTCGAACACTTTTTCTAATTTAGTTTTTAATGTACCCGCAGTAAATGGCTTAACAATATAACCATTAACACCTGCTTGGGCTGCTGCAATAATTTGCTCTTTCTTAGCTTCTGCAGTAACCATTAAAACCGGAAGATGCTTTAATTTGTCATCTGCGCGTATTGCTCTTAACAAGTCAATACCTTGCATGCCCGGCATATTCCAATCTGTTACTACAAAGTCAAATGATTGATTTTGCAACATAGGTAAAGCAGTTGAGCCATCATCTGCTTCTAAAACATTGGTAAACCCTAAATCACGCAATAGGTTTTTAATAATACGTCTCATCGTTGAAAAGTCATCAACAACAAGAATTTTTATGTTTTTATCCAAAACATCCTCCAGTGAGGCCTAAACCTGTATTTACTTACTTCTAATTTATCCAGTCATTGATTTTTGCTTTTAGCTTAATCATCGCCTGACCATGTATCTGACTTACACGCGACTCACTTACATCGAGTATCTGTCCAATTTCTTTTAAATTCATTTCATCGTTATAGTACAACGAAAGCACCATTGCATCTCGCTCTGGTAGGGATTTAATTGCACTTAATAAAGATTCATTAAACCTTTCATTTTTAACATTATTAAAGGGTTTGTCTAGTGCTAAATCGTGCCCAACAGGTGTTATAACATCCTCATCAATACCTAAATCTTCTATTCCCAAGATTTTACTGGAATTAACATCGGTTAAAATATGATGATATTGCTCTAGTGTAATTTCAAGCTTTTGGGCAACTTCACTGTCTGTAGGTTCACGATTCAGGCTGCTTTCTAATGCTGAAATAGCTTCTATAACCTGGCGGCTTTTACGATGTACTGAGCGAGGAGCCCAGTCTCCACGGCGCATTTCATCAAGCATAGCGCCCCGAATACGAATACCCGCAAAGGTTTCAAAACTAGCGCCTTTAGTGGCATCAAAGTTTTTTGACGCCTCTATTAATCCTATCATTCCTGATTGAATTAAATCATCGAGTTGTACACTAGGGGGTAAACGAGCAATTAAATGACATGCTACTTTTTTTACTAATGAAGCATGCTTTTCAACAATCATATTTAAATTTTGTGTTGATTCATATCCCATAGCTCTATTCACCAATGTAGTCATAGTTAGCCGTTAACGAGTTTCTCAATGAAAAATTCTAAATGCCCCGAAGGCTGGTTCGGTATTGGCCACTTTGTTATTCTTGTTGCTAATGTTTTAAAGGCAAGTGCAGCTGGAGAACTAGGAAACAGTTCAACAATTACTTTTTGACGACGTGTTGCTTTGCGCATATTTTCATCATAAGGAACGGTTGCAACCAGCTCCATTGATATATCTAAAAATCGGTCTGTAACCTTTGATAGCTTTGCAAATAACTCTTGCCCTTCGCGTAATGAACGCACCATGTTGGCAACAATTTTAAATTTATACACGCCATGTTCGCGGCTTAATACTTTGATCAGTGCATAGGCATCGGTTATTGAAGTTGGCTCGTCACATACCACAACCAAAACATCTTGTGCAGCGCGAGAAAAACTCAGCACCATATCCGATATACCGGCAGCGGTATCAACAACTAATATATCAAAATCAGTATTGAGTTCGCTAAAAGCACGAATAAGCCCAGCATGTTCTGCAGGCGACAACTCAACCATACTTTGTGAACCCGACGTCGCTGGTACTATTTTGATCCCAGCGGGGCCTTCTACTAGTATTTCATCAAGCTCACATTCGCCAGATAACACATGCGATAAATTACGCTCAACACGTAGTCCAAGCATTACATCACAATTGGCTAAACCCAAATCGGCATCAAGCACTAACACTCTATTGCCTTGCTGACCTAAAGCGATCGCAGTATTTAACGATACATTTGTTTTTCCAACGCCACCTTTACCGCCAGTGACGGCGATAACCTTAACGCCGTTATTATTATTTTTGCTCATTTTACGCAGGCCGCTTGCTTGATCTAATACTGTGTTAATCATACATCTCTACTGTGCTCGACGCCACTGATTGGTGTCGTGAATGTTGTACTTTTGTTCTCTTTAAATATAATTGCTCAGCTTTTTTCACTAGTTTTTCTGCATTTGCAACTCGAATATCTTCAGGTACTCGTTGACCATTAGTAAGATACCCTATTGGCAGGCGATTTTGAATCGCAATACTAATTATCTCGCCTAAACTTAATGATTCGTCGAGTTTAGTGAAAATACAACCGCTTAACTGTACTTTTTTAAAGTGTCTTACGGTTTCTTGTAACACATTTATTTGCGCAGTGGCACTTAATACTAAGTAATTACGAATATCCACACGCTGATTACGCATTAAGGTATTTAACTGCTCAGTTAAACGTAAATCACGTTGGCTCATACCTGCAGTGTCTATAAGTACTAAGCGCTTGTTACGTAAATGATATAACACTTCGGCCAGTTCGTTCGCATCTTTAACTTGTTTAACCCCACAGCCTATAATACGGCCATATGTTGCAAGCTGCTCGTAAGCACCAATTCTGTAAGTATCGGTAGTAATTAGCGCTACTTTATCAGCACCATATTTTTGTGCACCTAATGCCGCGAGCTTAGCCACTGTAGTGGTTTTACCCACACCGGTTGGGCCAACTAATGCGTAAACACCACCTTGGCGCAAAATTTCGTTATTCGTGGTTTGCATCTGATCTTCAACCATAGTTAACAGCGCTTTCCAGCCCTGCTGACGCGGAACATCTTCAGGTACAAAACAAGCCATTTGCTCAGCAACTTCTTTATCGATTCCCATGCCTACTAAGCGGTCAATCATGCATGCGCGCGTTGGGTCACGGCGCGCCATATCTTGCTGCATTAAACCCGACACTTGGTGCTCTAATAACTGGCGAATTGCGTTCATTTCTTCACGCATTGTGCTCATTGCTTCACTTTCGGTATTTTTAGTCGTGTGTGTTTGCGCAACTGGCGTGTCTAATTCATCAAAATCACGGTCTAGGTCATCAAAACCTAAGCTGTCAGCTTGCGTTTGTGGGCGTGCTTGCGCGGCTTCTTCACGCGCAAACATATTTGTAGGGCGTTGTTTAGCGACCGGCTCTTGATAATGTTCTGAGGTATCTATACCTGATTGCGAAAACATTGAAGCCAATTCTGCTGAACGTGGACGCGGCGACTGGCGCTCTAATAGTGCTTGTAAGCTGTCGGCTACCTTTGCTTGTGGCTCAGGTCTAGCACGCTGTGGCTCTGGTTTTACAAAGTTATGCATGCTTTGCGAGTGGGCAGAATGTGCCGTACGCTGCTGCAGCGGCGCACTTTGTTGTGGCGCGGCGGCTTTAGGGGCTGCTTTGTCATAATCAACCGCTGCGACAATTTCTACGCCGTTTGCGAGTTTTTTATTAGACATAATAACCGCATCAACACCTAGCTCATCTTTAACTTCTTTAAGTGCTGTGCGCATATCTTTAGCAAAAAAACGTTTAATCTTCATGGTTCAACCCCTTTAAAATCTTATTGTTGGCCTACTGAGCTAACAATCTTGATCTGCCTTTCGTCTGGTATCTCTTGATAAGACATCACTCGCAATCCTGGAATGGTGTACTTAACAAAACGAGATAACACAGTGCGTAACATTCCTGACGTTAACAGTATTGAAGGTTCACCGGCCATTTCTTGATTTTGATGCGCTTCGTTTAATGACACTTGAAGTCGCTCTGCAAGTCCTGGCTCTATTCCGGCACCTTCGTCGCCTGCATTTTGTAATGACTGATGCAACATCTGTTCCAACTCAGGCGCCAAGGTTATGACAGGGATTTCTGAAGACATGCCCACTGCATCTTGAACTATTAATCGACGCAGTGAAATACGTACCGCAGCGGTTAAAACATCTGGATCTTGGCTACGCGGGCCATACTCTACAAGGGTTTGTACTATTGAGCGCATATCGCGAATAGCTACACCTTCGTTTAATAAATTTTGTAAAACTTTAACTATGGTAGTTAATGGCAATACATCAGGCACCAAGCCTTCTACTAACCTTGGGTGACTTTTTGCTAGCATATCTAATAGATTTTGTACTTCTTCGTGGCCTAATAATAACGCCGCATTATTGGTGAGTAATTGGCTAATATGAGTGGCAACCACAGTCGCCGAATCAACCACGGTATAACCAAGCGATTGCGCTTCATCTTTTTGATCAGGCTTGATCCACACCGCATCCAAACCAAAAGCCGGATCTTTAGTTTCAATCCCTTTTATAGGACCAAATACTTGCCCCGGATTAATTGCCAATTCGTCGCCGTGTTTTAGTTCGCCTTCGCCACTTGATACGCCCATTAAGGTAATTCGGTATGCATTTGGGTCTAGCTCTAAGTTGTCGCGTATATGTACCGGGGGCACTAAAAAGCCTAATTCTTGAGAGAGCTTTTTACGCACGCCTTTAATACGGTTTAGCAATTCACCACCTTGGGATTGATCAACCAATGGAATAAGTCGGTAACCTACCTCTAAACCAATTACATCAACTTGCTGCACATCGTCCCAGCCTAACTCTTTTTGTTCTTGCTTATTGGCAATGCCTGTACCTACTGCGCTGCCATTAGCGGTTTCCTCAGCAAGTGCTGCTGCCGCTTTTAATTTATTTTGTTGAGTGTAGTAAGCTAAATAACCTAATAGTGCGCCCAAGCTTAAAAACGCTACGTGCGGCATACCAGGTACTAAGCCCATAATAATTAAAATGCCTGAAGCAATAAATAACGACTTTTCGTTACCGAGTTGTTTCTTAAATTGATCGCCCATGTTGTGCGACTCATTTTGACGCGTTACAACAATAGCAGTACCAATAGAGAGTAATAATGAAGGGAGTTGCGCAACCAAGCCATCACCTATGGTGAGCAAGGTATAAATTTCCATGGCATTGCCAAAGCTTAAATCGTGTTGGATCATGCCAACAAATAAGCCACCAACAATATTAATAATTAATATAACAATACCGGCAATAGCATCGCCTTTTACAAATTTACTGGCACCATCCATAGAACCATAAAAGTCGGCTTCGCGGGTTACTTCTTCGCGGCGCTCTCGGGCTTGCTCAGCGCTAATAAAACCCGCATTCATGTCAGCATCAATTGCCATTTGTTTACCCGGCATAGCGTCTAGGGTAAAACGCGCCGACACTTCAGAAATACGCCCAGCACCTTTAGTAATTACCACAAAGTTTATGATGATCAAGATTAAAAACACCACTAAACCTACTGCATAGTTACCACCAATAACCACAGAGCCAAAGGCTTCAATTACTTTACCGGCAGCATCACCACCATTGTGGCCCTCAAGTAATACTACTCGGGTGCTGGCAACGTTAAGTGCCAAACGCATAATAGTGGCGATTAGTAACACAGCCGGAAACATACCAAACTCAAGTGGTTTCATGGTGTATACAGTTACCAGTAACACCACCAAAGCAAGGGCAATATTAAAAGAAAATAATATATCAAGCAGGAACGGAGGAAGAGGTAAAATGACCATACCCAGCGCAGCTAGTACCATTAATGGTGTACCTACGCCTTTGGCATACTCTTTTTTATCTTTGTTAAGTTGTTGTAATACCGCTTTAAATCCCATAACCCTACAATTTCAAAAAATTGACACTACTTTGAAATTGCAATAACTATTCCAAGTTATAGGTTATTTAAATTAATACTGATAATCGTCAGGAATAGGCAGTTTTTTATTAAGTTTGGTGGGGCGTTTTCCGCGCCCTTTATTAAAGCGCTTAAGCTGAAACACATAAGCTAATACTTGCGCAACTGCGGTAAATAACTGATCCGGAATTTGCTCCCCCACTTCTGCAGTATGATAAAGCGCTCGAGTAAGCGACGGCGATTCTAAAATAGGCACTTCATTACCAATCGCTATTTTACGAATTTGCATTGCCATTTCATCAATTCCTTTGGCAACTACTATAGGTGCTCCGGCGCGTTCGGTGTCGTACTTTAAAGCCACAGAGTAATGGGTAGGGTTAGTTACAATAACATCGGCATCGGGCACATCTTGCATCATACGTTTTTGCGACATTTGCCGCTGGGTTTGCCTTATGCGCGCTTTTATTTGCGGGTCACCCTCTGAGTTTTTATACTCGTCTTTTACTTCTTGAAGGGTCATTTTAAGTTGTTTATTGTGATTATAACTTTGAAATGGCGCATCAATCGCAGCAATAATAATTAAGGTACAAGACAAGCCTAAAAACATCCAAGCCAATATTTCTAAGGCATGAATAATATTACCTGGGGCGCTTTCTACACTTAAGTGCAGTATTTCATCAAAAAAGGTATTAATTAAAAACACTGCAAAACTGGCAACTAAACCAAATTTTAACAGCGACTTTAACAGCTCCACCCCAGCTTGGGGGCCAAACATACGTTTAAAGCCTTTAGCGGGCGACATTTTACTAGCTTTAGGCGCAGCAGCTTGCCAACTAAAATTAAAGCCACCTAACATGGTGTTACCAATAAAAGCAGCTAATACAATAATAAATACAAACATTGCCATAGGGAACATCAGCGCATCGGCCACTTCGCCCCATACGGCAAACATTTTGGTGGTGTCGTAGGTTTCGTTACGGTTAAGGCTAAGCATTCTACCCATTACGTTATACAAACCTTTACCAATTTCGGGGCCGTACATGAGCAACGAAATAGCCGAAAAGATAAGCACAAACATAGTGCCCAACTCTTTGGATCGCGCTATTTGGCCTTTCTTTTTGGCATCCTCTACTTTTTTGGATGTGGGTTCTTCGGTTTTTTCTTGTCCAGAATCTTCAGACACAATAACCTCCTAAGGCGAGCAGCCCACTAATGAGCACATTAACTCGACCATTTTTAGCCACTGAAACTCAAACTGCGATACAAAGTTACCTAAGGTCGCCCAAATAATGATAAGCCCTGCAACTAAAGTAAACGGAAAACCAATAGAGAAAATATTAAGCTGCGGCGCGGCGCGGGTCATAATGCCAAACGACATATTAATTACCAGCATAGCGGTAAGCGGTGCAAGTGAGAGCACAAGCGCCGTGGTAAACATCCAGCCACCCCAGGTTACTATGTCCCAGTAATGATCCACCGACCACCAATTACCGTCAATAGGCAGCACTTCAAAGCTATGTATCACCATTTGAATCATCATTAGGTGACCATTAAATACAAAAAATAATAAGGTCGCTAAAATAAGATAAAACTGCCCTACTGCAGGCACACTTAAACCATTAGAGGGGTCAACCACAGAGGCAAAACCAAGACCCGTTTGCATAGCCAATATTTGCCCAGCTAACACAAAGGTATTTAACAATAAGGTAGATGCAAAGCCAATCGCAATGCCTATTAGCATTTGCTGAATAACCACTAAAATCATTTCAAACGAAAACAAATTAGTAAAGGTAGCAGGCGGCAGCATAGGCACAGCAACAAAGGTAACAACAATTGCTAAGCCCATTTTTATACGAGTAGGTACGTTTTTAGCGCCAAGGCCAGCCATTACCATAATCATTGAGCTAATGCGCACTAACGGCAGTAAAAAGTCACTCAACCATTGAATAACGACAGCAAACGGTAATTCCATACCTAGCCTGCAATTTCAGGAATAAGTAATACTAGGCGGGTAAAAAAGTCCATTAACTCTTGGGTAAACCAGTGGCCGCCAACAATAAGCGCACTTATAGTAATAAGTAAGCGTGGTAAAAAACTCAACGTTTGCTCGTTAATTGAAGTTGCAGCCTGAAACACGGCAACCACTAAGCCCACAATTAAGCCCGGCACTACAATAGCAGAAACCAATTTAATTACTAAAAACAGCGCGCTACTTAAAATATCAACAAATACTTCTGGTTCCACGGCGTACTCCTAGTGCGTAATTCGCTTAGTGTTAAGTAAGGTCATGTGCCTAAACCAAAGCTTTTTGCCAAGGTTCCCATCACTAAGCTCCAGCCATCAACCAACACAAACAGCATTATTTTAAACGGCAAAGACACTATCATTGGCGATAACATCATCATACCCATGGCCATTAATACCGACGCCACCACTAAATCCACGATTAAAAAAGGAATAAAAAACATAAAACCAATAATAAAGGCCGTTTGCAGCTCACTGGTTACAAACGCCGGAATAAGTACAATTAACGGCGTGGCCTCTGGCGAGTCTAACTGATCGTATCCTGCTATTTTGGCAAAGGTTTCTAAATCTTTAATACGCACCTGCGACAGCATAAAGGCTTTCATTGGCTCTTTTGCTAGCTCCAATGCTTCCATTGAAGTGACTTGCTCGCTTAGGTAGGGCTCTATAGCGCGCTCGTTCACTTGCTGATAAATAGGCGCCATAATAAAAATACTTAAAAATAAAGACATGCCTAGCAATACTTGATTTGAAGGGGTTTGTTGTAAACCTATGGCTTGGCGTAAAATAGCCAGCACTACAATAATACGGGTAAACGAGGTCATCATGATTATAGCCGCCGGAATAAAGCTCAGCGCGGTCATAATAGCCAATACTTGCAGCGTTACCGAGTAATCTTGGGTGCCATCTGCATTTGTGGTAATGGTTAGTGCGTCTATTCCTTCTGCACTTACATTTGGTACAAACAGCATGACAAAAATAAGAAGCAGGCATTTAGTCATAATTTTAATTCTTTTTATTTTGATTTGCTTGTGGATTTAAAAGCTTACTAAAGCGTTTTGCTAATTCTGGTAGCTCTTTTTCACTCAAAGGTGTATCTAATTTATGTAAATAGTTAATGCTGTGCGGGGTAACCCCTAACAAATGTTGTGCGTTGTCTATTTCTACCACCATTAAACGCTCACGCGAACCAAGCGGTAAACTACGCACTACTTTAAATTCATCACTATTTGCTAAATTTGGATTAAACTTTTTTACAAAAAATGCCAGTACTATAATTAGCACCAGCACCATAACAAGCGATAACACCATAGAGAGAATATCGCCTGTGGGTGTTACCTGCTCTGCTTTTGTAAATACCGAGCTGGTTAAAGCAACAACCATACTCATCGTAATTTTTTGATCCGTTCTACTTGGCTAATTACGTCGGTTAAACGAATACCAAACTTATCGTTTACTACCACCACTTCGCCATGGGCAATTAAAGTACCATTAACCAGTACATCTAACGGCTCACCTGCAACACGGTCAAGCTCTACCACCGAGCCTTGGTTTAATTGTAATAAGTTACGAATATTAATTTTAGAGCGCCCTACTTCCATAGAAATAGTCACAGGTATATCTAAAATTGTATCGAGCTTGCGCTTTTCATCGCCACTGATCTCGTGTTTTGCATCGCTTAATTCATCGAGTTCAGTTACTTTTGCTTGGCCACTGTCATCAGTGCCCTCAGCTTCGGCTAAAGCTGCTGCCCATTCATCCATAGTGTCTTGATCATCGCTCATACGTTTAACCTTTTAATCAATTACCAGTCTAAGTCTACACCGTCAGAGAGGTGTAAATCATCTTCTAGTTCTGCTAATTCTGCATCTGAATCAATTTTCTTGCCGCCTTTGGTAAATACATGCAGCTCAGATTTAACTGAATCAGGTCGTTTAATTTTTTCACTAATTTGCAGCGCAACACTATCGCGTGAGCGGCCCATTTTAGCTCTAAATGTCGGTAACTCTTCAACAAATACAGTTATATGCTCAGGCATTTCTACCGGAATAATATCACCCGCTTTAAGTTCCATTATTTGTTTTAGCGTTAAATCCACTTCCAATAACTGAGTAGATAACTCAACCTCTACGTCCATTATTTCATCGCGTAGTGCCTTACTCCAACGTAAATCGGTGTCTTCGGTATCCGATTGCACACCCGCGTCAAGCAGCTCTCTAATTGGCTCCAGCATAGAATAAGGTAGAGCAATATGAAAGTCCCCTCCGCCGCCATCCAATTCAATATGAAAAGAGCTAATAACCACCACTTCGGTTGGGCTTACAATGTTAGCCATAGCAGGGTTTACTTCAGAATCTAAGTATTCAAACGATACATCCATTACCGGTGCCCATGCTTCTTTATAATCTTCAAAGATTATTTTTAGTAACATTTGCACAATGCGTCGCTCTGTAGGGGTAAATTCACGCCCTTCAATTTTTGCATGGTAGCGGCCATCACCACCAAAAAAGTTATCAACCAAAATAAACACTAAACGTGCTTCCATGGTTATAAGGCCGGTGCCTTTTAAAGGTCTAAAACGCACCATATTTAAACTAGTTGGCACAAACAAAGTATGCACATACTCGCCAAACTTAATCATTTGCACGCCATTTATAGACACCTCAGCGGTGCGGCGCATCATGTTAAATAGGCTAATTCGCATATGACGAGCAAAGCGTTCGTTAACAATTTCCAGTGTCGGCATTCGTCCACGTACGATCCGATCTTGCGAAGAAAAGTCATACTGAAGCGTATTGCCTTCACCGTCTTCACCTTCGGGTATATCTTCCTCGTCAACGTCATCAACACCATGCAATAACGCATCAATTTCGTCTTGGGATAATAAATCGCTCACGCTAGCCCCTTATTGCATCACAAAGCCGGTAAATAATACCCGCTCAATTACTTTACTGCCTTCAACGTCCATTAAGCTAGCTTGTACTTTTTCTAGTGCTGCAAAGCGTAAGTTTTCTTTACCTACACTGGTGCTTAGTTCGTCAGCCGTGGTCATAGAAAATATACTTAATAATGTACTTTCTATTAGTGGAATATGCTTTTTAGCGGTTTCTTCGTTTGCTTCGCCGCGCACTAATAATTCCACTTTAATTTGCACAATTCTATCGCGACTAGAGCCCGGTATGTTAAATACAAAAGGTCTTGGCATTGCAACATAAAGTGCGCTGCCTATTTTGGCCGATGAGCCTGTAGAAGAGCTTGTTTGCTGTGCTGTAGCGGCTTCATCATTTAACGTTTCCGCTGGCGTGTCTGAGCCCGAAAGCAAAAAATAACCAACAACAGCTGCAACAATAACAAGCAATACAGCTGCAATAATTACTATGATTTTCTTTTTGCTGTTACCTGTTTCTTCTATTTCTAAATTAGTCTCTTCAGCCATGATATTTCCTTTATTAGCAAAGGTACTTGCTTGTTTTAGCTATTATAATAGCAGTACTTAGGCATAGTAATCTATTGATGATGACGTTTGTTGTCGAGAACTTGGCATTTGTGTATTAATTTGCTCATCGTTTTCATCAGTAGTCAATTCATTATTAGCTAAACGACGACTATCGTTGTCATCATTTTGCTCTGCTCCTTGCCCTCCAGGCTCACCATAAGAAATAGTACTTTCGCCTAAATCTATGCCTTGTTGGGCAAGCATTTCGCGTAAGCGCGGAAGCGATTGTTCAAGCGCTTCTTTAGCTTGCTGGTTTTGTACTACAAAGTTTATTTGTGCTTGCTCTGCATCGCTTCTGATGCGAATTTGCATACTGCCCATTTCTGGTGGGTCGAGACGAATTTCTGCTACTTTATTATTTATGCTAAGCATAGAGCTCACTCGCTCTTGCAACATTTTTGCCGCGTCACTTTTTATAATATTAAGCGCTTGCATAACGCCTGGGTCCAAGCTTGCTTGTTTAACTTGCGCTGTGCTTTGTAATTGCCCAGCCTGCAACGCTTGCATATCAATTATAGCTTGCTCATACCCTACACTATCGTATAGGCCTAAACCATTTACCGTACTGGTAATTTGCGTCAATAATTGTGCTGCTCGGGGTGATAACTGTTCAGTGTTATTTTTTTGCAATGACTCTAACGATTTAGTGAGTTCTTTATCGCTAAGTGCGTTTAATGCTTTTTTATCAATCGATGCGCTTAAATCTGCAATTGTTTGCTTAATACTTGCTAGTTGCTCACCTTGGGGCTGCTCATTTTTAATATAGCTATTTAACTGGCTCAGTAGCGCTTGTTTTTCTGGTGTGGTCAAAGCATTTATTTGAGAATTTAAGGCCTGTTTAGCCGTGTCTGCCGCGCTTGCTTTATCACTTTCAACAACATATTGAGTAAGCATTTGCTTTAACGTTGCTAGGTTGTCGTTGCCATTGGGTTTGCTACTTGCCTGCAGCTGCGTAGTTAATTGCTCATGCTGCTCGGGTGTTAGTTTAGCAAGTAACGGATCTGCTTTAATTGCCTCGCTATCTTTGCTTAGCAAGTTCATTACTGCGGCATCTACAGATTGTTTTTGCGCTGTTGCATCGCCTTTATTATTTGCAGTGGCCATACTTTGAGATAAGGGCATTAGCTTTTCGTTTGCCGCCTCAGCGCTTGCTGCAACATCGCTAAGCACACCTTTTTGCGGTGCAATTACAATAGGGGCAAGCTGATCATCAGGCTTCCCTTTTAATTGCTTAGCGTCTTCATCTAAAGCCTCGGCTTTAGCATCAGCGTTCTTTTTAACTGTGGTGTCTATAGTGTGCGCAGCATTTATTTGCGCCAACATACTATCGCCCGAAACAGCATCGTCTTGTGTTTCAGGCTGCTCAGCCTTAGCATTGCTAGCGCCTGCTTTAGCTTTGCTGTTATTATTGTAAGCCGCTTTATTGGCATCTTCTAACTGATTAAAAAAACCAGTATCAGAGTCATCATTACGTCTTGAGTTACTCGTTTGTTTATTAGAGTAAGCGTCTTGCTCAGATACCGCTAACATTGAAATATCATTAATCGTCATAAATCACCTAATATAAAGCGGCAACAAACCACCCAATAATGCCTAAAATTATAGTTCATTTAACAACAGAGCAATTAACGTGCCTTTGTTTATAAGGTACAAGCTTTTGTTAAAGCGGTTAAAGTACTCGCTACTTACTAAAGTCGATTGTTGTGTCGTTGAAAAAATTGATTAGCCGAAAATTCATCCAACATTTTTTGCTCATTTTTAGCCACTAGCACATCGGCCTTTAACTGTTGTTTTTCTATGAGTTTAGCGACTGCTTTAGCCTTAATTTGCTGCTTTAACCACAGGGTTTTGCGCTGGCTAACCACTTGTTTTGCAGTGTTAACTGTATTGGCTTGTTGGCGAATTGCTTCTTCTATTTTAGCAATAAATGCATGAAACTGACTAAACCCAGCACTTGATAAGCCCGACTGCCCTTTAATGTGTAATTGCTGGGTGTATTCCAATCTAAAGTTATTTAAACCTTGGAGTTTTTGCTGGTTTGCCTGCAAATTTTGATTCGCCTGCAAATAGCTCATCCGCAGCGTTTCTTCTTTATCGTTTTCAATCTTTAGTAATAAATGCAGTTTGTTTTTAGCCATTATGCTTGCCCTAATAACTGCGCTAGCCCTTGCAGGCCGTCGTCGTAACTAATTACATCACGCATGCCTTGCTGTAAGAAGGCATTTACTCTTGGCATCATATTTATGGCTTGATCAAGCATTTGATCTGTCCCTTTTTGATACGCACCCAAGGTGATCATGTCTTTATTTTGCTGGTACATAGAATATACCTGCTTAAGCACTCGCGCTTGTTGCATATGCGTCTCAGATACCACTTGTGGCATCACTCGCGAAATGGATTTTTCTATATCAATTGCCGGGTAATGACCGCTGTCGGCCAGTTCCCGCGAAAGTACAATATGGCCGTCGAGTATAGCGCGCGCCGCATCGGCAATGGGGTCTTGCATATCATCGCCTTCACTTAGTACGGTAAAAAAGGCAGTAATAGAGCCTTGCCCTTCTCCGCCGTTACCGGCACGTTCCACCAGCGCTGGCAGTTTTGCAAACACCGAAGGCGGGTAGCCTTTAGTCGCCGGTGGCTCGCCTACTGCAAGTGCTATTTCACGCTGCGCCATGGCATAGCGCGTTACCGAATCGAGCAATAACAAAACGTTTAATCCCTGATCGCGAAAGTACTCTGCAATTGTTACCGCACTTTCGCAGCCTTTTAAACGCATTAATGGTGAAGAATCTGCCGGTGCTGCTACAACCACCGAGCGTTTACGCCCCTCAACACCAAGTATTTCTTCAATAAATTCTTTTACTTCGCGGCCACGCTCGCCCACCAGCCCCACCACAATAACATCGGCTTCACTACCACGAGTCATCATACCAAGCAGTACCGACTTACCTACACCCGAGCCTGCAAACAAGCCCATTCGCTGGCCTTGTCCTACTGTTATTACTGAATTTATAGCACGCACACCTACATCCATAGGCTGGCTTATGGGTCGTCTTGAAAGAGGGTTTATCGGTTTTTGGGCAAACTTAAGATAGTGCTCGGCATTAATTTTACCTAAACCATCAAGAGGACGACCTAAGCCATCAACTACGCGGCCCAGCAAACTCATGCCTACAGGTAAACCTGTGTCGTTAAGTTGGGGGATCACCCGAGCACCAGGGAGCACCCCCGATATATGATCGTTTGGCATTAAATATAAGGTTTGGTCGTTAAAACCAACTATTTCGGCATCAACAAAGCCGTTCATAGTTTCTATTTTACATTGGCTACCTACAGGCGCACGTAAGCCTTTAGCCTCAAGGGTAAGGCCAACTACTCGTGTTAAAATACCCGCTACAGCAAGTGTTGGCGGTTTAATATGCTGTTTGTATTGAGATAAGCGTTCGCTTAATGAAACATCTAAAGCAGACATAACAGACCAATAAAATAGTTAGATACTACTGCTATGCAAAAAACTATCCAATGTTTCTTTGACACGCGTTTTAAGTGTCATATCAAGCGATGATTGCGCCGTTTTAACTTCGCAGCCGCCTCGCTCTAACGTTGGCTCTGCAATCAACTGCCAGTTATTATCTGTCACTGTTTGCTCGCCATAACTTTGCTTTATTAGCTCTAAATCTTCGGGGTGTAAATGAATGCGTACTTTTTCTTGCTCGGTATTAAGCGCATCAATACTGTGTTTAAGGGTGTGTAAAATAACATCAGGAGAGGTTTTTACTTCTTGATAAATAATAGCTTCTGCAAGCATAACGGCTAATTGCACTAATTGCTTTTCAGCTTGCTCATCTACTTTACTTAGCGGCGCGGTTAACCCCTCTAAAATACTACGTAGGCCAGTTAACTGCTCCTCTATTAGTGGTTTTACATCTTCTTGGCCTTGGGTTTTTCCCAGCTCTAGGCCCTCTTTGTAGCCAGCTTCTTTACCTTCGGTAACACCCTTATCAAAACCATCTATGTAACCTTGCTCGTGCCCTTGTTTTACACCTTCTTCAAACGCATCTTGTCTAATGCGCTCAAGTTCGGCCATAGTAAGCGCAGGTAACTCAGGTTCTTGCGGCTCTTCAATTAGCGACTCTTCAGCCATTTCTTTTCGATACAACTCAGCAAGCGGTGTACCAAAGGCAGTAGAGCGATTACCAAAGCTTTTTTCATCGGGTGCTACATCAGGAACATCCCAGTGCTTTAATAGTTCATCGGCTTCATCTGCGTGCAGTGGACGCCCTTTGTGCATTGACGATTTAGTCATGGTTTATAAAAACTCCTCGCCGCCGCCGCTGCCAAGCTGTATTTCGCCCGAGTCAGACAATCGACGCGCCGTAGAGAGTATTTCTTTTTGCGCTGCTTCTACTTCACTAATACGCACTGGTGCCATTGCCTCTAAGTCATCGGCAAGCATTTCGGCAGCACGTTTAGACATATTACCGAGTATTTTTTCTTTAAGCGCATCGTCTGTACCTTTAATAGCTTTCATTAGTACGTCTTGTTGTACTTCGCGTAAAATTGCTTGAATACCACGGTCGTCTACGTCCATTAAGTTTTCAAACACAAACATAAGATCTTGAATTTGTTGCGACATTTCTTCGTCATGCTCACGAATAGAGTCCATTAACTGTCCTTCTACGTTGGTATCTAGGTAGTTCATAATATCGGCAGCCGCTTTTAAGCCACCCATTTTCGCAGCTTGCGCACCCGCTTGGCCTGCAAACTGTTTTTCCATAATTTCGTTAAGCTCTTGCAAGGCAGCTGGCTGCACTTCTTCAAGGTTAGCAATACGCATGGTTAAATCCAGGCGCACTTTATCAGGAAACTGCGCCAGTATTTCGGCAGATTGCTCAGGCTCTAAATAAGATAATACAATGGTTTGAATTTGCGGATGCTCATTACGAATAATGTTAGCTACTTGTTTCGAGTCCATCCACTTTAACGAATCTAGCCCTTTAGCGCCCGATCCCATTACTATTTGGTCAATTAAGCTAGCGGCTTTATCTTCACCTAATGCAGCAGTAAGCGCTTTTTTAATAAAGTCTTCTGATTGAAAACCAATTGTACTAAAGCTTTGAATTTGTTCTATAAATAAATTATGTACCGCACTTATTTTAGCTTGCGATAGATCCTGCAAACCGGCCATCGCCATACCCACTTTTTGCACCTGTTTGGGCTCTAAATGTTTGAGTATTTGCGCTGCATCTTCTTCAGATAAACTTAATAGCAGTATGGCCGCTTTATCTACGCCATCTAGCTTATCAACATCGAAAGCTGCTGGGAGTTGTTTTTGGTTTTGATCAGTCATCTTCTGTTAACCACGCTTTCACTACTTGTGATGATAGTTCTGGTTCATTAGCTACAAGGGCACGAACGGCTTTAAGTAAGTCTTCGTCACCATGTAAATCGGGTAGCTGCAGTGTACCATCGCTTGAGAAGCCAACTGAAGCAGAATCAAAGTCTTTATTTAGCATATCTAAGCTACTATCGCCAATATCAACCCCTGAGCTAAGTGCATCTTCATCGTACTCATCAAGCGTGCTGTCTGGGTAAATTAAGCGTTTTAGCATAGGTTTAACTACAGCCATAATCAACACAATAATAACCAATGCAGCCAGTACTAAGCGTACTATTTTCATAAACCAGTCTTGTTCCCATAAAGGTACTTCAAAACTCATATCTACGGCTTCTCGTACAAAGGGAACTGTTACTACTTCTAGGGCATCGCCGCGCTGTATATCAAAGCCAACACCACCTTGTAATAAACGTCGAATATTTGACAGTGCCTCAACCGAGCGCGGGGTCATGGTGGTTTCACCGTTTTCGCCCACTGTTGGCAAATAATCAACCGCTACCGATACACTAATTCTGCGAATCGTGCCGCTTTGTTGGCGCTTATGCGAAATAGTAGTATCGAGCTCATAGTTACGCGTGGCTTCTTTATGCGTACGACTCGGTGAAGTAGCACTTCCTGCGCCGCCTTGGCCTGCTACTTCTGGAATATCTGAATTTACCGGAGGCTGATTACTTAACGCGCCAGGAATACCCACAGCTAAGCCGCCTATGTTGTTTTCCTCAAACGTGGTTTCGCTTCTTACCGCTGGTAGGTCTGGGTTATAACGTTTTTGCGTTTCTTCTAATGAGCTAAAGTCCATGCTCAAATCAACTTGCGCAGTGTAATTACTCAAACCAACAATAGGGATTAAAATGCTATCAATTTTTTCTAGGTATTCTTGCTCGCGCTTACGCTCTAGGTCGTACTCTTTACGAGAACGCGCAGAAAGTGAGCTTTGTGAGCCCGAATTTAATAAACGGCCATTTTGATCGGTAACCGTTACACGTGCAGGCTCAAGCCCTTGCACAGCTGAGGCTATAATATCCACAACAGAGTCTACTTCTTCGCTGTTAAGCGAGCGTCCGCGTTTAAGCGTAAGTACGACCGTTGCTGATGGTTTTTTCTCTCTGCGGGCAAATACGTTTTCTTTTGGAATAGCTAACAGCACCTTGGCGCGAGTGATGTTATTTAGCTCTTCTATAGTGCGGGCAAGTTGTTGCTCTCGGCCATGCTTTAGGCGCTCGCGCTCTAAGCGCTGGCTTACACCAAAGCCCATGTCTTGCATTATTATGTCTGAACCAGAAGTAGGACCTTGATCCAAGCCTTCGCGAGTCATTAGTAATTTTATATTTTGGTATTCGCTTTCATCAACCGACACTACATTGCCATCTAGTTGATAATCTATTTTTTGCGCATCTAAAAAATCAAGCGTTTGAATTAGCTCTTCGGTGGGCATTTTACCTAATGGGCGCATATCTGGCTGACGTGCCCAAATAATCACAAAAATGGCAATTGCCAAACAAATCGCCAGTGCAATAACAAGGGTAACTTGACGCAATACATCAACACCGCTTAACGCACTTAAATAGCCCGACTTTTGTTCTTGTTGATCGTCACTATCGCTTTGCTCAATACCGCCACTAGCAAGTGCAAGATCTGTAGATTGATTAGATTGCGCCACAATTATTCTCCACTACCTGATTAAACAGGCATATTCATGATTTCTTTGTAAGCTTCAACAAGTTTATTACGCACTTGTACGGTCGCTTCAAATGCAACAGAAGATTTTTGCGAAGCAATCATTGCCTCTGCAAGCGATACGCTTCTGTCGCCCATTTCAACCGCTTTTACTTTTTGACCTGTGTCTTGCTGTAACTCATGCACAGTATTGAGCGCATTGCTAAGCATATCGCCAAATTGTGCTGATGACGTAGACTGAACTTGCGTAGGCAATTTATTAATTTGATTATTACGGCCCGCTTCTAAGGCCATTGATTGCATTTCTTGAAATACAGCGCTATTTTGAATTTTCATTATTTGTCTCTAACAATGCAGTTAACTCTTAAGGTTAATAAAGCACAAAACGTGCCACATAAATAAAGCTTTAAATACATGGTGTTACAGTTGGTTTTACTTAGTCAGAGTTTTGACAGCCCTAAATTCAAGGTGTTGAATTTAGGGCTTTTTTGAAGGTTATGCAGGAAGTGAAATACCTAAGTCGCGCATTTGCGCTAGTTTATAACGTAAAGTTCGCGGGCTAATACCCAAGGTTTCTGCTACGTCTTTACGCTTGCCTTGGCAACGCGCAAGTGTTTCTAAAATAATTCGATGCTCTTTATCTTTAAGCTCATCTTTATAACTGCCTGTATCTTGAGCGAGTAAATCTGATTTTTGCTCATTCGGTGTTTGATCATCAAGCTTTTCATCACCCGACTTTTCGTCATTAATAATGGCTGTTGTTTTACTATCGTAATAGGCGCTAGTTAACGCACTTTCACTAATTGCTGGCTCTACTACAAAGTTGCTTGGGGCTAAGTTTTCAATAAAAATAGCTTGCTCACTTATGCTGTTGCCACTGCGCAGTATAAGCGCACGCTGAATTACGTTATCAAGCTCACGCACATTACCTGGCCATGTATGGCTAAGCAGCTTTTGTTCAGCTTGCTTATCTAAAATAGCCAGCGGCTGCTTAGCTTTAATTAAATGGCGTTCAATTAAGTGCTTTGCCAACACAATTATATCGCCAGGGCGCTCGCACAATGGCCGCCACATTAGCGGAAAAACGTTAAGGCGATAATATAAATCTTCCCTAAACTGATTATTCGCTACCGCTTGTTTTAAATCACGGTTACTGGTTGCGAGTATGCGTACATCTAGCGTAATGGTTTTACGACTCCCTAAGCGCTCAACTTCGCGCTCTTGCAATACACGCAGTAGTTTAACTTGTAAGCCCAAATCCATTTCGGTAATTTCATCAAGTAAAATAGTACCACCCTGCGCTTGCTCAAACTTACCTGGGCATGCCTGAATCGCGCCAGTAAAAGCACCTTTTTCGTAGCCAAATAATGTTGCTTCTAGCATGTTTTCAGGAATCGCCGCACAGTTAATAGCCACAAAGGGCTTTGCAGCACGCGCTGATTTATCATGAATAAACCGCGCTAATACTTCTTTACCCGAGCCACTTGGCCCCAGCACCATAACACTGGCGTCTGATTTAGCTACCCTGCTTGCAAGCTCCAGCAATTGAATACTCGTTGGGTCGGCAACAATAGGGCCGTCGGTTTCTTTGGGTTTTTCGGGTAAATAGCGGCTCACCATATTTAATAGCACCTCGGGTGCAAATGGTTTGGCCATATAATCAATCGCGCCTAAGCGCATTGCCTCTACCGCATCGTCAATAGTTGCGTAGGCGGTCATCATTAATACCGGTAAATCGGGGTAATTTAATTTAATACTGCGCAGTAAATCTAGGCCGCTCATAGCGCCCATTTGCACATCGCTCACCACTAACGAAAAGGATTCTTTTTTTAGTAGTAACATCGCCTGCTCTGCACTGTCGGCAGCAACGCATTCAATACCCGACATTTCTAGAGTATCTATTAATGCTTCGCGAAGCCCTGCGTCGTCCTCTACAACTAAAATAGTATTACTCATAACGATTCCTCTAATTTAGATGCTGCGCTAATTGGCAATAGCAAGTTAAAACAAGCGCCGCCATGTACATTATTAGTCACCTCAATACGCCCTTGGTGCGCATTAGCAACAGAGCTAACAACCGCCAACCCTAAGCCTGTGCCTTGGCTGCTAGTGGTAAAAAATGGTTCAAACAGTTTATCTACCTGCTGTAGGTCAACACCTGGGCCATTATCACTCACGCTAATGCGTACAAAATCTGGGGTTTGCAAATCGCGCATTGCACTTACTCGCACTTGTGCCCCAGAGCCTATAATTTGAATACTGTTATGAATCAGGTTTTGAATCGCACTGGCAAGCGCGGTTTTATTCCCTAAAATCGCAATGTCGGGCTCAGGTAAGCTTACATCAAGCTCACTGTTATTAAGCGTTACCATGGCATCTGCACCGGTTTTTACTTCGCTTAATAATTGCTGCATAGACACCTGCTCAACCACATGCTGATCGCCACTTTTGGCAAATAGCAGCATGTCGTTTACTTGGTTTTCTAAATCTTTTAAGCGCGACATTAATTTAGTTTGAAAGTTATCGCGCGACGCTTCGGGTAAGCGTTTTGAACCTAAATTAGCAGCATAAAGCATAGCCGCCGACAGCGGCGTACGTACTTGGTGCGCCAAAGATGCCACCATTTTACCCAGCGCACTTAAGCGCTGCATATGCGCAACCCGCTTTTGTAAGCGGCGGGTTTCACTCAAGTCTGTCATTAAGATAAGTTGCCCTGGCTCTGGGGCAAGTGCGGTAATATCAAGTTTTATTAAGCGCCCGTCTTTTAAAGACACTTCGTGGCCATCATCTTGCTGAGGCCGAAATGAGCGCTGAATAACACTAAACCACTTTTCGCCTTCTAGCGGCTCGCCAAGCATATCAATCGCAATTTGATTCGCTTTCGCTATCATGCCTTTACCATCAAGCACTATTACTCCTGCGGGCATAGTATCTACTAAATGCGAAAGCCAACTAGCCTGTTTACGCAGATCGCTTAACTCCCCTATATACTCCTCTTGAAGTAAACATGGGTTATACTGATTTGCAGAAATAAACTGTGGTTTTAACACACTAGCAAGTGCCATAATCAAATCTCTAATTGATGCAGATATAGCTTTAAATGCACAATTTATACCACCTTTTATTACCATGTATATCATTGAGTTACACAGTAAAAATACGCGACATTAAAATGACGCGCAAATAAAAGCACCGCAACTAAGGAACTATAATGACCAAGCAATCTCGCTGCTCATGGCTCGACACCAGCAAACCCGACTACATTGCATACCACGATAACGAATGGGGAGTGCCAGTGTATGACGATAAAAAGCTGTTTGAATTTTTAACGCTGGAGTCGGCGCAAGCAGGCTTGAGTTGGTACACTATTTTAAAAAAGCGTAATGGTTATAAAAATGCTTTTGCCGACTTTGATGTACACAAAGTAGCAGCATTTACCGAGCAAGATATTGAGCGACTAATGCTTGATGCGGGTATTGTGCGCAATCGCTTAAAAATTGCTGCTACTGTAAATAACGCCAAATGCTTTATTAAAATTCAGCAAGAGTTTGGCAGTTTTAGTAACTATCAATGGCAGTTTGTTGGCAATAAGCCGCAAGTAAGTAATTTAAATTCTGCTGACAACGCCCCAGCAATTACCCCTACCTCAAGCGCATTTGCTAAAGATTTAAAAAAGCGTGGTTTTAAGTTTTTAGGGCCAACAACCGTATACGCCCATATGCAAGCCTGCGGTATGGTTAACGATCACAGTAATAACTGTTTTAGAAAAGAAGAAGTTATGAGGCTAGGGGCTAGGGGCTAGGGGCTAGGGGCTAGGGGCTAGGGGCTAGGGGCTAGGCAAACAGTCTGATTTCTGGCTTTTAATCAAGCCTCTGTAATTATTACATTTAGTGAAATTTATTTTCACCAAGAGCTGTGCATAACAACACAAAAAAAGAACAGTACACCTATTTATAAGTCTCTATAGCTCAGCGTCTCTAACCCTCTTAGCGAATATTGTTACTAAGACTAAGTCGCACTACGTACGCGCGTCAGCAAGCTAAACGCTGTGCTTGGTTATTTTTTACCTAAAGCCTGAACCCTGACACCTAAAACCTGATAGCTGCCTTAATTTTTAGTCTCTCGACAAGTTATATTTTTTCATTTTTTCGACCAAAGTAGTGCGGCGTACTCCGAGTATTTCGGCGGCGCGGGCAACTACATAATCAAAGCGCTCTAATGCTTGAGTAATTAAGTTAATTTCTAGCTCGGCTAAGTATTCTTTAAGCTCAATCCCTTCGCTGGGTAACAAGCCTGAATCTGCTGCTGTAGAGTGTTCGGGTTCATCGTCATAATCGCTAAAGTCGGTGCTAAATATGTCGTTAAAAGCATCGCGCTCCATTAACTCTTCTGGGTACTGCGGCTCATAGGCTTCAACTTCAATATAACGATACTTAGCCGGTAAATCAGGAACATCTACCACTTTTTCTGGGAACATTATCACCATTCGCTCAACTAAGTTTGCAAGCTCGCGAATATTACCCGGCCAACTATGCTCTTTTAGACTCTCGACCGCGCGCTCAGTAAACTTAGCCGTTGAGCCGCTTTGCTCATTAACGCGGCGCATTAACTCTTTTAATAGCAAAGGTATGTCATCGGCACGCTGGGTAAGCGACGGGCTTTCAATGGGGAATACGTTTAATCGGTAGTATAAATCTTCACGAAACGTGCCTTCCTCTATCATAGTTTCGAGGTTACGATGGGTTGCAGCAATAATGCGTACATCGGCCTGAATCGCTTTAGTGCCGCCTACTCGCTCATAACTGCGCTCTTGCAATACGCGCAGCAACTTAACCTGCATTTGCAGCGGCATATCACCTATTTCATCTAAAAACAGTGTACCGCCTTGCGCCAGTTCAAAACGCCCTTTACGAGCAGAAATAGCCCCTGTAAATGCGCCTTTTTCATGGCCAAACAATTCACTTTCGAGCAACTCTCCCGGGATCGCACCACAGTTAACTGGTACAAAAGGCCCTTTAAGACGTTTAGACAATAAATGTACGTTACGCGCCACTACCTCTTTACCTGTGCCCGACTCACCTAAAATAAGCACATTAGCATCGGTTTTTGCTACTTGCTCAATTAAAAAGCGCAGGTCTTTAACCGCCGATGTTTCGCCCACTAGGCCATCAAAAGTATTGTGTGGTTTACTGTGTTTGTGCTCAATAGGCAACATGCGCTGATATTGTTGGCAGTCGTGTAATAGTTGCGTGGTTATTTCGTGGCTAAATGGCTCACAAATTAGCCCCACTACATTAGCAATACTCAGTAAAGGCTTGAGTGTTTCGCCAATTAGCAAAAAAGGAAACGTAGGGTAGCGTTTAATTAAACTTTCGTGATCAAGCGCCTGCAGTGCACCTAAAATTACAATACATTCTTTACTTTGATACTTACTACACGCTTGCTCAAAGTCGGCTTCCGTTTGTAATTGCACCGCTTCACCAATAAAAGTAAGTGAGGCATATAATCCTATCGAGCGGTTGTTATTATTATCTAAAATTAAGATCATATTTAGCGGGCCATTCATTTCACTAATTTATTTTGTTAATCAAATTGTAAGCCAGTTGAAATTGTATGCAAGCACTAGTGGCGACTTTTTGACATAAACGCCAAAAAACAGACACTTTAATTAAAGCAACAATACTTAAGGATTAACCATTAAGTATTAAGGTTATAAAGGCCCCCTACATTCGCATAATAAATTAATCGCAAAGCTTAATACTTAAATTAGAGATATAAAGTCACTTTATAATAAAAATATTCACTAATATTTACTTAAGTTGCCGCCTTAAATGCCGATAAGTAAGTATATAAAATGCTTGGCATTATAATTGCTCGCATTGTATTAATATTTTTAGTTATCAAAATTTAGGATCTTCTCATGGCACATGCATCAATTAAAAAATACGGTCAAGTTCGTGCAAGCAGTATTAGCGAAATGACACCTTACGAACAAATAAACCTAATTTTTAGTAACATTATTGGGCGCTTAGCTGCAACCAAAGGTTTTATTGAACGCAAAGAAATTGAAAAAAAGGGCGAAAATATTTCAGCCTGCATTTTACTTTTTGGCGCATTACAAGACGCACTTAATTTTGACGTTGAGCAAGGCTCAGAAATTTCAGACAACTTATTAGCGCTATACGACTATTGCCAGCGTACACTAACTAAAGCTAACTTAAATAACGATACAGCAGCAATTATGGAAGTTTCTAGCATAGTGAAAGAAATAAAAGAAGGGTGGGATAATATTCCTGCTAGCGAACGCTCTCCTGCAGTTTAATTTATTATGACTTTAATTACTGACCAACAGCCAGCAGAGCAAATTAAACAATTGCTCTGCGAGCTTGAAACACTGGTAAATAACAACGATGCTGACGCGGCAGCTTTACAGCTTGAAGCGTTAAATACGTGTTTAAAAAGCTGGTGCGAAAGCGCTGAGCAGCCAAGTAGTGACGAGCTAACCACAGCACAAGCGCATATTAATGCTATTTTAACTCAAGCTAATATCCATAAAGACGACTCGTTTAGAGCCTTGTTAAAGCATAAAAAATCAGACAAAGCGATCAGCGCTTACAAAAGCACTTAAAAAGCACTTAAAAAGCTAATTAGCATAATGAGAAGTGAATTAAACGATGGTTTTATACTTTTCTTCTCTAAAGCGCAGCGCCCTCTTATCCTCTTTATAAATAAGTTATTTAAAGATCATTTTGCACAAAGAGAAAACAATGAGAGTAAATGAGGAGTAAATTAAACACATAATTGAGTGTCTTTTCTTCTCTAAAGCGCAGCGCCCTCTTATCCTCTTTATAAATAAGTTATTTAAAAATTATTTTGCACAAAGAGAGTAAATGAGGAGTGAGTTAAACACATAATTGAGTGTCTTTTTTCTTCTCTAAAGCGCAGCGCCCTCTTAACCTCTTTGTGAATATATTTACTTAAATCAAATATGCATAGCGAGGAGAGGACGCGGGGAATGAGAAGTGAGTTAAACAAGTAATTTAGTGCCTTTTCTTCTCTAAAGCACAGCGCCTCTTAACCTCTTTGTGAGTAAATCACTTAAAGCCTTTTTGCACTGTTTTAATCTGTTTAACGCAAAAAGTGCGGTATTGTTGTGATTAAATAAAACCGCACTTATAAAACTAAAAACTGCCTTTTCGCAAGCTCAGTATTTGCCTTAGCCTAAAGCCTAGTATATTCCCTAGAGCCTAACCCTTAACTACTTAGACTTTCTAACTACACCTGGCATATTATCTAACTGAGATTGAAGGTAACTACTGGTTGAATTTAAGCCTGCCACCAATAAATCCATGCTGTTGTACTGCGCATAAAGGCGCGACTCTAACGACTGCATTTTACGTGCAAACGATACTCGTTCGTCATCAATCCCACGAAGCTGGCCTTCTTTACTCTCTATTCTGTTTTGAATTAAACCATCTGACTTAGTATAAAAGTTCATTAGCTCATCAAACGATTGGGCAAAGCCACCTTCATCTTTATTTTCGCCAATAAAAAACTGCTGCACTAAATCAACATCATTTTTTACTTGCTCATCTAAGCGTTCGCTATCTAAGCTTAATTTACCATAGCGGTCGGCTTCTACACCTAACTGCGATAGCGACAAAGAGTTACCATCACCTAAGTCAACACTGTTGGTAATTTCTTGCCTTAACTTTGACATAACACCACGTAGCAGAGAATCACCCGCCATTACGCCAGCACCATCTTCGCCAGATTTACCTAAGTTTTTACTTAGTTCTAGCAGCTCGTTATAACTTTTAATAAAGCTATCTAGCCCTGCTTTTATATTATTGTTATTTTCTTTAACGGTTAGCTTACTTAGGTCGTCGTCAACACCCTGTGCTTTTTTAGCGGTAATAGTCACGCCATCAATCACATTTTTAAATTCGTTAGTGCTACTAGTTACTGTTACTGTGCCGTCAATAGTTATTGACGCATCAACAGCGGCAACCACTTCGCTCACATTTTTTATTCCTGCAGGTGCAGGGTCAAATGCTAAACGCGAAAGGCCTAAGGTATCGGTGTTGTTAGCATCGTCATCAGCCACTGCTATTTTAATTTGGTTTTCTACACCACTGGTTTGAGCCGAAAATACTAAGCGCTGGCCTGTGTCATCGGTAATTATGGTGGCGTTAATGCTTTTGTTATCTTTACTGTTGTTTATTGCATCGCGCACTTCGCTTAGCGTTGCAGTGTCTGATACTGCAATATCAAAACTATTATCGCCCGAGCTTAACGTCATAGTGCCAGCACCAACAGGGTTGGTGGCATCAAACGCACTCGACATTATTTTATGCTCAGTGGCTAAATTATTTACTTTTACCGAGTAACCACCTGGTTGGGCGTCTTTATCTGAGCTAAGCGATATAAAATCATCATTACCCGATGTTGTACGTTTTTGATAGTTATCGGCGTCGCCTAATGCATTCATCGACTCTTGTACTTTTTCAAGCGCAGCTTTTAGTGCACCCACAGCGGAAATATCGGTAGTTAAGTTAGCTTCTTTTCTATTTAAACGTGATTCAAAAGGCGCTTTTTCGGCATTAACCAATGCACCCACAATTTCAGATACTTGTAAGCCTGAACCTAAGCCAGTAAACGAAATAGCCATGTTTATACCCCTTTACACTATTAAATAAAAACAAAAAACTTAAAAAACGCAGCTACTATTTAGTTATATATCTATATAGCTATACCGTTTGGTCAATCAATAAACCCGCAGTTTCAGACAACTTAGACACTAAACTTAATACTTCTTCAGAAGGATACTGCTTAATAACCTCACCACTGGTTTTATCGAGTACTTTAATTACATCGCGACCTGAATCTTCATCAACTTTAAACTGTAAGCTCCGGTTCATTTCGCCCATAAAGTCCTGCAATTGTTGCGCCATTTTTTCTAGCTGTTCACGCTCTAACGGCTGAGCAGTTACTTCTTGGTTATTTTTTTCGTATTGATTTTGCTGTAATCGTTGCTGATTTTGTGTGTCAGCTTGCTTTACATCGTCAACAGCGCGTTCGGTTAGCGAACTAGCCGCTTGACCAACTACTTTATCTTCACCCGCAAGCGGAGTTGGTAATGTAACTTCTGCATTGGAATTAATGGTATTCATAACAGATTCCTATTTATTAGTTAATTAAACAATAGCTCAATTAAAACCCTTAAACCACAAAAGGAGGTAGCTAAAGCCACCTCCTTTTTTGTAAAACTAATACTGACTTTATGTACTAGCTAGCTAACCATTAAGCTATTACTTTAACTTATTAACCTAATAAGCTAAGTGCTGCTTGTGGTAACTGATTCGCTTGCGATAAAATTGACGTACCTGCTTGTTGCAATATTTGGTTCTTCGTCATGTTAGCTGTTTCAGTCGCAAAGTCAGTATCTTGAATACGGCTACGTGACGCAGATACATTTTCTTGAATATTCGAAAGGTTACTGATTGTATGGCCAAAACGGTTTTGTAATGCACCTAAATCAGCACGCTGCTCATCTACCTGTTTCAATGCAGCATCAATTGATTCAAGTGCTGCTTGTGCACCTGATCCATCAGCTCCACTAATATTAATTGAGCCAACCGCAGTACCACCTGTAGCAGTATCTGCTCCCCCTGGTGTTACTGAAGTTACTGCTGAAGCGAAAGCCCCTGCATCAGAGCCAATACTACTAGATGTCTCAAAAGCAGTTACTTCATTAGTCGTCGTGAATGTAATTCCCCCTGAGCTACCTGACTGTGCACGAACACCTAAAGAGCCAACATTCTCATTTATTGCGTCAATCATATCATCAGTACCCGCTCCAGCAGCAACAGTAAAGCTTACTGACTGTGAGCCTGCTGCAGTTGTAACGCCAAATGTAATAGTTTCATCTGCAATACCTATATTAGCTGCAGTAAATGCTGGTACGGCTGCTGACTGCCCGCTTACAACTCCTAAATCAGTTGCTTTCATACTTCCCAATGTCATCTCAATTGTTTCATTAGCGTTAGAGCCGACTTGAAAAGACTTTGTACCAAAATTACCATCAAGCAATTGCTGACCACCAAATGAAGTCGTATCAGCGATTCGGGTTAGCTCTTTTTGAAGTGCCACTACCTCTTTTTGTAACGAATCACGGTCATCTGCGGAGTTTGAGCCATTTGCAGATTGCAAAGCAAGCTCACGCATGCGTTGTAAAATATTGGTAGACTCGCTCATCGCACCTTCAGCTGTTTGCGCCATTGAAATACCGTCGTTAGCATTACGCTGTGCTACACCTAAACCATTTATTTGTGATGTTAAACGGTTTGAAATTTGTAGGCCTGCCGCATCATCTTTTGCGCTATTAATACGCATACCTGATGATAAACGCTCCATTGATGTGGCCAAACCTTGGCCTGATTTTGATAAGTTACGTTGCGCGTTTAGTGAAGATACGTTTGTATTTACTGATATAGCCATGATAAAACTCCTGATTACTTTCGTAATGTTGCTATTTTAATTTAACCAAGAGCTGTCACAAATGTATGCTCAGCTCCGTACTGATTAAGTTAACGGCAGGAGTTAAATTATCTTTAGGAGTATTTTAAAAATAAATTGGTTTATTTGTTCAATAAAATGTAATTATTTGTTTTAGAATGAAAAGTAGCTATTTATTAATTTTTATAACGTATAAATTTATGTTTCAAATAGTTTTTATTATTTCAAAAAACAAAAAACGCACTTCCAGTTGAAGTGCGTTTGTATAAACAGTTACTAGTAAACTAAATAATTAACCGCCTAACAAGCTGATTGCTGCTTGTGGTATTTGGTTTGCTTGCGATAAAATTGACGTACCTGCTTGTTGTAATATCTGATTTTTCGTCATCTCTGCCGTTTCAGTTGCAAAGTCAGTATCTTGTATACGGCTACGTGACGCAGATACATTTTCTTGAATGTTAGCAAGGTTACTAATTGTATGACCAAAACGATTTTGAATAGCACCTAAATCAGCACGTTGATCATCAATTTGTTTTAATGCCGCATCAATTGATTCAAGTGCTGCTTGTGCACCTGTCCCATCAGCTCCACTAATATTAATTGAGCCAACCGCAGTACCACCTGTAGCAGTATCTGCTCCCCCTGGTGTTACTGAAGTTACTGCTGAAGCGAAAGCCCCTGCATCAGCGCCAATACTACTAGATGTCTCAAAAGCAGTTACTTCATTAGTCGTCGTGAATGTAATTCCCCCTGAGCTATCTGACTGTGCACGAACACCTAAAGAGCCAACATTCTCATTTATTGCGTCAATCATATCATCAGTACCCGCTCCAGCAGCAACAGTAAAGCTTACTGACTGTGAGCCTGCTGCAGTTGTAACGCCAAATGTAATAGTTTCATCTGCAATACCTATATTAGCTGCAGTAAATGCTGGTACGGCTGCTGACTGCCCGCTTACAACTCCTAAATCAGTTGCTTTAAAACCATCAATAGTAACGTCAATGACTTCATTGGCATTGGCACCAACTTGGAATGATTTTGTTTCGAATGTTCCATCTAATAACTTTTGCCCACCAAAAGAAGTCGTATCTGCAATACGTGTTAACTCACTTTGCAAAGCTGCAACTTCTTTTTGCAATGACTCTCTGTCTTCAGCTGAATTAGAGCCATTAGCTGACTGTAAAGCTAGTTCACGCATACGCTGTAGTATGTTAGTTGACTCATTTAAAGCGCCTTCAGCAGTTTGCGCCATTGAAATACCATCATTGGCGTTACGCTGAGCAACAGCTAAGCCATTTATTTGTGATGTTAAACGGTTAGAAATTTGAAGGCCGGCGGCATCATCTTTTGCGCTATTTATACGCATGCCAGAGGCTAGGCGCTCCATTGAGGTTGCTAAGCCTTCGCCAGATTTAGTTAAGTTGCGTTGTGCGTTTATTGACGACACATTAGTATTTACTGTTAATGCCATTTTACCATCTCCTAGGTTTAAACAGAGTGTGGTTCAACACGATTTAACAGGAACCACTATTCGATAATTTCTAATTATTAGAAAAGCATTTACTGTGCCAACTTTAAAATAAATATAACCACATGTTTTTAATGTATTTTCTATTGGAATATTAAACGTTAATAATAAGTTATCTGGTTAGCGGAAGTGACGACAATTTATTGCCGCTATTTTGAGGGAGGTTTTTGCCGCTTTGTATTAACTAAAGCGGCAAGGTATTTCTGCTTATAATATGTTTATAAGTAATCAAATAACGAGAGTTTGGCTAAGCGGCCGAAAGTAGCTTGCGACGCTTGGAGTGCGGTTTCTTGCTGAGTAAGTTCGCTAATTGCAGCGGCCATATCTACTTCAAGCAGGCTTGAACGATTACTTTGGTTTTGAATGTCTAGCGCAGAGTTAGAGTCGGTTACTCTTTCTAGCACATTCATGCGCCCGCCTAAACTGGCTTGGGTAAACACAACTTGCTCGCTGGCATTTTGTAACTGCGTTACGCCATCGTTAAGTACTTGCTGAAAATCATCTCCCGCAAGCGTGCCATTATTTAAACCTGTAATTAAACCCTGCAGTGTATTAAGTACGTTTTCTTTATGAGGCGGCTCGAGACTAAAATCAAGCTGCCCAGGTGCAGCGCCGCTTAGCTGAATTTTCATGCCCGCAAATTCAATTGGCTCGCCTGCTTGTATCGCCCCGGTAACAGGTGGGTTTAATGGGTTACCTGCGCGCTGAATTTCATATTGCTGTGGATCGCCTAGAACAACCTTTACATTAAAAGTATTTTGGCTGGCATCAACGGCGTTATAGTTAGCTTTATGAAACTGATCGAACACTCCTTGTTTATCTACATAAACAGAACCCGTAAGCGTACTTGTTGCATCGCCTGCGTTAGATGCTACATCGAGGCGTGCATTGATTTTTTCAAAGGTGTCGTAGCCGTTGTCGCTAGATTTAATCGACACACCTTCGGCAATAGTAATTTGATGCTGGCCTTGATCGCCTTGGTAATTGTATTTTCCGCTAGCGGCATCAAACTGATACGGTTGCGTGCTGTCTTGGTAGCCCGAAAATATGTATTTACCGTCTTCTGATCGGGTGTTCATTAAATTAGCTAACGTTTTTTGTATTTCGGTTAGCTCCGACGCTAACGACTTTAAGTCGTCTTTACTGTACGCGCCATTACCTGCTTTTAAGGCAATATCTTTAGCTGCTTGAATACTTTCGTTAATACCTTGCAGTACGCTTTCTTCGGTTTTGAGTCGGCCATTGAGCTGGTTAATATTTTTTGTATATTGCTCATTACTTTGTATTTTATTGGTATACAGCATAGCTTGCGATATGTCGGCAGGCGCTTCTGAGGTAGATAAATACTTTTGCCTAGTATTTACTCGCTCTTGTGCGTTTGCTACGCCATTTTGATTTTGTAGTATTTTATTAATGCTATTTTGATACATTAAGTTATTTGATAAACGCATAATTACCTCGTGGCACTAAGTAAAGTGTCAAAAATAGAACGTGCAGCAGAAAGCACCTGAGCTGAAGCCGCGTAAGATTGTTGAAAGCGCAGCAAATTAGCTGCTTCTTCGTCAAGGTTTACCCCAGATAACGACTCGTACCATGCCTCTGACTGCTGTGCGAGTGCGTCGAATGCTGCGCCGTTTGTTTTAGCTTGGCCTGTTACCACACCAATGTCGGTTACTAATCCGGCATACGCTTGGTTAAGGGTTTTATGGTTATCGGCATCTGAGCTTGAAACAACATTTTGACGCACCAAGTCACCATTTTGTAACTCGGCTAATTTTAAGCCATTACGGTTATCGTCAAAGCCGCCTTTGTTAAACTCTAATGTAAAGCTATCGTCTGTGGCTGGCGAGCCTTCAATATCAAAGTCAAAACCATATAATTCAAAGCCATTACCTGCTTGTTGCAACATGTTTTTTGCCGGTGGTGTTACTGTAAATGTACTGCTATTTGCACCATCTGATACCGTAAATTGATTTTCAATTGCCGTTTTAACAACCGTAATAGGGCCATTTTTGAGTGTAGCTGGGTTAGTTGCAGCAAAACCCTCAGTGGTAATGCTAGTTACACTACCCGCGGAAATAGCGCCGCTACCGGTATTATTAACCCCACCGGCGGAGCGTATTGGCGATGCTAACGCTAGGTCTTCACCGCGCCCAGTTGTTAGCGATATATTTGCTGCGGCTTCTGAATTGAGCTTAATTTGAAATTTATCGCCTTCATTACCAGCACCAGCCATAGTTAACTGCAAGCCAAATAAATCAACACCAGGGTTATTTGCCGAGTTAATTTCACCGCCTACAAATGTTGCTGTTGTAGCGGCGCCTAATGGCTCGCCTTTATTATCTACTGGCTGAATACTCACTTCGTTTGGATTTGCGGTATAAGTCACAATAAAATCACTGGCAGGTAAATTACTGCCTTTGCCGGGCTCTACTGTTGCACTAACACCCGCACCACCGGTATTAGCTTGATAGGCAAAGCCTTTTGCCGTAGGTATATTGAATATATCGCCACCCAATTTACCGTTAGCATCCATTCCTAAGTGATTTTGCTGATTAAATGCATCAGCCAACGCTAAACCCATTTGGCCTATTTGATTTTGTGCAGGTACTAAAATATCGTCTCTGAAGGCAAGTAAACCACCTATTTTGCCTTTTAATTTACTGGCATCAACTTCAAGCGGCACAGCTTTGCCGCCATTTACATCTAAGCGCAGTTCTTTAAAATTTGGATCGGGGTCGCCGCGCATCGAAAACAAGTTAAACGAGCCGTTTTGCATTACAACCGCTTCACCGCTGCCCATAAAAACGAGCTTTTCACCATTAGGGCCGTCAAGCGTTTCAATGTCGATTAACTCTGATAAATCGCGAATCGCTTTATCGCGCTCGTTATATGTGCTGCTTGCAGCAGATGCGTTGTTAGTACCATTAACACCAGCAATTTGTTGGTTTAACGATCCTATTTTTTGAATTAAGGTGTTGGCTTCATCGGAGAATATTTCGAGCTGCTCATTTACAACATTTTTTTGATCCAGCACTATTCCCGATAACCTATCCATTTGGCTTATTAAGCTATCGGCGTTAGTCATTACTAACGAACGTGCAACCGTTGACGATGGCTGATTAAGCGCTTCTTGCACGTTATTAAATAACGAGTTTATACCTGTTGATAAGCTATTCGCTTCTTGCGAAAATAACGTGTCTACTCGGTTTGCTTCACTTACAAACTGATCAAAAAACGTTTTATTTGAGGTGTCTCGGTTTAATTGTTTTTGTGCAAATTCATTAAGCAATCTGTAAGTATTACCTTTGCCAACTTGATTGCCGATCATGGTGCCATGCTCTGTACGCTCGCGCACATAGCCGTCGGTATTTACATTAGTAATATTTTTACTGGTTGTTTGCAACAGATCAGTGTTTGCTCTTATTCCTGAATTAGCAATGTTTAATAAATTAAACGACATGTTACTTTACTCCTTGACGGATCACGTTTGTTGCAATATTTTTAAGCTCGCTACTGTTAAGTACGCGCTTTATTTTATCCGCATAATTTGGGTCTGTTGCATAACCGGCTTGTTGTAATGAGTCTAAAAACACTGCCGGTTTGGCGGTATTTTGTAATGCTTGTTGATAGCGTGGATTTTGAGTTAAAAAATCAACAAAGTCGTTCACGCTGTCTTTTATTGAGTCGTAAGCCCTAAAACTGGCTTGTTTTTTAACTGCAGCGCCTTGTTCAAACTCTAAGGTTACTTTGTTAGCTTTTTCGCCCTGCCAGCTTTTATCTGACTTAATGTTAAATAAGTTATTTGAGCTGTTACCGTCGCTTTTATTAATAATATGCTTACCCCAACCGGTTTCAAGCGCTGCTTGAGCCACCATAACGGCTGGGTTTAAACCAATTTTTTTAGCCGCTGTTTTAGCATGCTCCCATACCGAACTTACAAATTCTTCGGCCGTTTCAAAGTTTGGCTTAGCTACTTCTGGCTTTTCGGTATTCATAGCGCTTTTATCTACAGGCTCGGTTACGGCTTTTTTACGCTGTTGCTGCGGCAACTCTATGCCAGCACGCTGATCGCTTAAAAGATCGTTACTGGTTCTGAGTACTGAAGCTGGGGTGTAATTTTTTGCCGTAGGAGAAAGTTGCTGCACTATTAAGTCGGCAAGCCCTAATGAGCCATTAGACGAGAGCTCTGATGAGAGTTGCTGATCGTGCATTTCTTCAAAAAACTTTACGCTACTTGAATTTAATGGGCTTTCTTTGTCTTCGAAGGCTTCGCTGGCTTTGCGCATACTTTTAAGCAACATTTGCGTAAATATGGCTTCAAATTGTGCCGCTGCTTTTTTGAGAGCCGCTTTTGAGGCATCACTAGACGCGTCGCCACTGTTTAGGGCGTCTTTACGCAAAGCGTTTAAGTTACCTAAATCAAAAAAGTTTTGCTTATCGAGGTGATTTGTTTCCATCAGCTTTTTGACACAATAATGAATAATGTATAAAGCAATGCAAAAATTGAGCCAGAGGGGAAGGTGTTAAGCAAGATGCCATCGGTTACCAGCTTTTAAAACTGACCACCGATAGCATTACGTTGTTTTAAATTACAACTAGCTGGCCGTTTATTGCGCCGGCTTCTTTTAGGGCTTCTAGTATTGCCATTAAATCGCCAGGTGCGGCGCCTACTTCGTTTATAGCGCGTACTAGGTCATCTAGGCTCACTCCGGGGTTAAATACAAATGCCCGTGAGTCGTCTTGTTTTATATCTATAATACTTTGCTGGGTAACAACGGTATCGCCATCGCTAAAAGCATTAGGCTGCGATACGTTTAGCTGCTCTGCAATCGTTACTGTTAAGCCACCGTGAGTAATAGCAGCTGGTTGCAGCTTTACATTTTTACCAATAACAATAGTACCGGTACGCGAGTTAACGATAATTTTTGCCGCTGTATCTGCTGGGGTAAACTCTAGGTTTTCGAGCGTTGATAAGTAAGACACGCGCTGCGAGGCGTCTCTTGGGGCAATAACTCTAATAGACGCTGCATCGAGTGCTTGGGCGCTATTTGGGCCTACTAAATCGTTTATGGTTTTTTCTAATCGCTTGGCGGTAGTAAAGTCTGGGCGATTTAAGTTAAAAGTAATATAGTCGTTTTGCATAAATGGGCTTTTAACTGCACGCTCAACGGTTGCGCCATTTGGAATACGCCCCACTGTTGGCGTGTTTATAACGACTTTACTGCCATCAAGCCCTTCTGCGCCTAAACCACCTACAATTAAACTACCTTGACCAATAGCGTATACGTTGCCGTCGACCCCTTTTAAAAAGGTTTGTAGTAAAGTACCACCACGTAAACTACCTGCACTACCAATAGATGATACGGTAATATCTATAGTTTGCCCGGGCTTTCTAAAAGGCGGTAGCTCAGCATGCACTGCAACCGCAGCCACGTTTTTAATTTTTGGTTTTAAGCTTGCCGGTAGCGTAATGCCAAAGCTGTTTAACATGCCTTTAAAGCTTTGCTCGGTAAATCGGCTTTGCTTCTCGCCCGTACCAGGTAAGCCAACAACTAGGCCATAGCCTACTAATTGGTTTGAGCGTACGCCCTCAACCATAGACACATCTTTAATGCGCTCGGCCATGGCAGGAAGTTGCCAGCCAAGTAACACCATTAAACAAAGAACTTTAAATACATTCATAATGAATGTCCTCTAAAAAGGAAAAAGTGAGCTACTAAAAAAGCGTGTTAGCCAACCGGCACTTTGCGCTTCTTGAGTTTGCCCTTTGCCCGAATATTGAATTCGTGCATTAGCAATTCTATTTGACTGTACGGTATTGTCTGCAGTTACATCTTCTGGCCTTACTAATCCCTCTAAACGAATAAATTCTTCGCCCGAGTTTAACGTTAGCCATTTTTCGCCGCGAATAACTAAATTACCATTAGGTAAAACACGCATTACGTTTACCGATATATCACCGGCTAAACTATTTGACTGATTTGATTTTGAGTCGCCTTTAAATGACGCGTCGCTGCCAATACCAAATTGAATGCTGTCGCCGCCAATATTTACCGGTAATCCGCCTAAACCAATAACAGGGTCTAAACTTGCGTCAGACTGCTTATCTGTTTCTGTTTTTGCCGCTTTAGAGGCTTGCGTAGACTCTTGCAATTTAACCGTAATTATATCGCCGGTACGCAGTGCTTTTTTATCGGCGTATAAGTCGTTCGATAAATACGTATTAAACAGTGAGCCATTAGCAACTGCCGGTTCAACATTGGGTTCTGGGTACATGGGTGCATAGTAAGGATCGTCTTGTACTACGTCACTATTTTGTGTAGACACACAGCCACTTAACAATAAAGTACCCGCTGCAAATAATATAATATTGCGCATAATAACCTCTAAAATATTATAATTGCTGATTGATGTAGCTCATCATTTCATCAACTGCCGAAATTACTTTTGAGTTCATTTCGTAAACACGTTGGGTTTCTATTAGGTTTACCAACTCTTCGGTTACGTTTACGTTTGACGTTTCTAGTGAGCCTTGAATAATAGTGCCTAGCCCATCAACCCCAGGGTTACCCTGCACCGGCGCGCCACTTACCGCAGTTTCGGTGTAAAGGTTTTGCCCTATAGGCTCAAGGCCCGACGGATTAATAAAGTCACTAATGGTAATTTGTCCAATAACCACGTTATCGGCCTGCCCTGCAACTCGTACAGACACTTCACCGTCTTGCGATACAGTTATTGATTGCGCGTCGTCGGGTACGTTCATTTCAGGCTGAACTACATAACCGGCACCCGAGGTTACAACTCGCCCTTCGCCATCGGTAGTAAATTGACCATTGCGCGAATAAGCAATATTGCCATCAGGCTGCAACACCTCAAAAAACCCCGGACCTGATATCATCCAATCTAGTGAGTTTTCAGTGGTTAGCATATTACCTTGCGAAAAGTTTTTTTGGTTAGCTACCACTTTAGCACCAGCACCTAGCATTAAACCTGATGGCATTTCGGTATCTTGTGATGAGCGACCGCCTGGTTGATTAATGTTTTGGTAAAGTAAATCTTCAAAAACGGCGCGGCTTTTTTTATAACCAACCGTACTGGCGTTGGCTAAGTTATTTGAAATAACCGAAATGTCGGTTTGTTGGGCGTCAAGCCCTGTTTTACTGATCCACAATGCTGGATTCATAATCGTGTCCTCATTTTAAAGTTAAACTATGCGCAACAGCTGATCTTGCGATTGATCTATTTCTTCTGCTGTTTTCATTAGCTTTACTTGTAATTCAAATTGGCGTTGATGGCTGATCATATCGACCATTTCGTGTACCGGATTAACGTTCGACATTTCTAATGCGCCGCTTATCACTTGTACGTTAGCTGAGGTTTCAACCGTTTGATTTGGTTTTGGTCTAAATAAACCATCGTTACCTTTTTCAAGTGTTGAGTTATTTGCCTCAACCACTTTTAAACGATCAACCTCTTCTAAAAAGTTAGCCGGCGCGCCTTGTGGGCGTACTTGTATGGCACCGTCTTTACTAAATTCTATTTTTTCAATCGGGACTGGCAAAATAATAGGGCCGCCTTCGCCAATTACTTGACGACCACCGCTGGTAACTAACATGCCTTCGGCGGTAATATTAAGCGTACCTACTTTTGTATAAGCTTCGTTGCCGGAGGCGTCTTGTACACTCAGCCAGGCGTTATCGCTCATGGCAATGTCGAGCTCGCGACCGGTTTGCTGTATGCCACCCGATGTCATGTTTGAACCTGGGCGCTCTTCCATAGAAAACACCCGCGATGGCAAACCTTCACCAAACGCTTGCATAGATCGAGCTTGGGCAAAGTCGGCTTTAAAACCTGTAGTGTTTGCGTTCGCCAAATTATTGGCTTTAAGGGCAAGCCCCATTAAGCTTTGCTTAGCGCCAGACGCGGCAATGTAGACCATTTTATCCATAACATCGACTCACTTAAAAATCTCTGTAAGAACAAATGCAATATATGCGCCATTGTTAAATACAGCAGTAAAACTGCACCGCCAAGCAATGTGGTATACCGCCGGTAGCTGCAGAAATTATAGGGATGAGGTTCTAGGGGCTAGGTTCTAGGTTGATACCTGACGCCTCAAACCTGCTCTTTAAATTTCTACCTAAAACCTGATACCTGACGCCTCAAACCTGCTCTTTAAATTTCTGCCTAAAACCTGATACCTGACGCCTCAAACCTGATCTTATAAACAAAAAAGGCTGCAATTAAGCAGCCTTGAATATTCAAATTAATAAATTGTGCTTTATCTAATTTGCAGAATACTTTGCTGAATTGTTGAGTTAACTTCCAGCGCTCGCGAGTTTGCTTGGAAATTACGCTGTGCGCTAATCAAATCAACTAGTTCGTTAGTTAAGTTTACGTTTGACTGTTCAAGCGCTGATGAGTTGATATTACCTAATGTGCCAGAGCCTGGTTCACCAGCAATAGGCTCGCCTGACGCTATACTCGCTTTCCAACCTGTGCTGCCCACTTGTTGTAAACCTTGTGAGTTTGAAAAACGTACCATAGCCACTTGGCCTAAAAATGTAGAGTCGCCATTACTGTACGAAGCCACAACTTTACCATCGGCACCAATATCAATACCCGCTAAACGGCCAACCGTTGCACCGTCTTGCTCAAGTGCTTTTACTTCAAAGCGACTTGCGTATTGAGTAGGTATTTTATTAGCTGTACCGGTTTCATCACGCCAGTTAATTTCAACAGGCGCTGGGAAGGTAGCGCCATTGGTTAATAAGTCAGAAAGCCCCGCTGCACCACCGCCACCAGCTGCAATTGACAATGGATTAAAAGTATTACTTACGTTTGGCGTGCCGTCTGTACTTTGCGGTAAGCCACTTGAGTCAAACTTAAAAGTAGTCATAGGAGTGTACGGAGCTACTGTTTGTTCAACACCATTGGCACCAAAGGATTTACCATCAAGTGTTGAATGTACGTTCCATTGATTTTCATTACCGGGTACTGCAGGGTCACTTTTCACAAAAAATAGCTGCAATACATGTGGCTCACCGAGTGAGTCATACACGGTTGTTGAGGTTGATGAATTATAAGTTGCACTTTCGGTAGGGTTAAACGCAATTGTAGGTGCAATTGATCGTGAATCTAAATTAAATGAGCTATACACGCTTGAAGTAGCACGCGGCGATCCTGACGAGTCAGGTATTTGTAAAGCCGATGAAGTGCTTAAACTCACTGATGTAGTATCGCCTGTTGAAGGGTCAACCGGAAAGCCTTGTAAAAAGCTGCCATTTGCATCTACCACAAAGTTGTCTTTGTTTAACTTAAATGCGCCGGCACGTGTGTAAGTAAAATCTTGCGCGCCTAGGTCTTGGCTGGTTGCAAAGTAACCTTCACCGGTAATCGCTAAATCTAACGAGTTATTGGTAAACTGTAATGATCCTTGGTGAAATTGTTGTGCAACCATAGTCGTTTGCACGCCGTCACCATTTTTTGTTTTACCCGAACTAAATACCGACGATGCATACACGTCAGCAAATTCTGCGCGCGACTCTTTAAAACCCGTAGTATTTACGTTGGCTATATTATTTGCCGTAACGTTTAAATCTTTTTGTGCGGCAGCAAGGCCGGATAATGCAATATTGAAGCTCATAATTGACCTCTAAACTATTTAATTTTTAGCCCGCTGGCTAATGAATCTTTTACGCGATTTCTGCAACATCAGTCAGCCTAACCGCACCTTCTTTAGTGTTAATAATGATGCCATTTGCACCATTAATATTCACACTCTCAATATTTTTAAAGGTAGCAATTGGCAGGCTCGAAAACTCACCATTAGTACTCCCCTCGGCTTTAATTTTATATTCACCAGGGGGTAGGCGCTCACCTGCTTCATTTTTACCATCCCATGCAAAACGCACTGCACCTGCTGGTTGCGAGCCTAAATCTATAGTTCTAACTAACTGCCCAGACTCGTCTTCAATTCTAAGCTTTAAGCTTTCAACTGGCTTTTCGGCAACAACTGAGCCTCGTGCATCACCTGCTTCATTTAAATCTAACGTGTCAGACTCTAAAAGCGCCTGCTTACCTACTAATGTAGATGCTTGCAGTGCTGAGTTTGATGTCATTGATGCAGCTAAAGCTTCAAAGTTAGAGTTTAAATTTGAAATTCCCTCAGCCATAGTAAAGCTAGTCATTTGCGCAATCATCTGATCGTTATCAGCCGGTTTACTCGGATCTTGAAACGACAGTTGCTGCGTTAGTAATGAGAAAAAATCTTCTTGGGTTAACGCATCACTCTTGTCTTTACTGGCTGCTTGTTTTTCTTGCCACCGTAAAGAGTCTAAATAGGATGAAGATGTACTAATATCGTTACTCATAACCTACCCTCTGTTACCGCTGGCCTAGCAGCAGTGTTTTACTTAACATTTGCTTTGCTGCATCGGCAACTTGCACATTTGTTTGATACGAACGAGAGGCAGAAATCATGTTTGCCATCTCCTCAACAACATTAACGTTGGGTTTATAGATATAGCCATTTTCATCCGCACTTGGATGGTTTGGGTTATATTCGATTTGTAATGGTTTGTTGCTCTCAACAATGCCTAATACTTTAACGCCAACAGCGGAGCCCTGTGGATTACTTGCTGATGCTGAAGCTTTAGTAAGCTCAGCAGCAAATACAGGTTGTCGCGCTCGGTAAGTTTTATCCTGAGAAGAACTAATAGTATTCGCATTAGAAATATTACTTGCGGTGGTGTTTAAACGCACATTTTGTGCGCTCATACCAGAACCAGCAATATCAAAAACATTATATAAACTCATAATTATTATCCTTGGCTACCGAGTGCTTTTTTCAGACCTTTAAATCTGCCGCTTAAAAATTGCAAGCTGGCCTGATACTCCATAGCATTCTGTGCATACAAGTTTCGTTCCACCTGTATATCAACTGAGTTGCCATCACCTGTATCTGGTTGATTTGCATTACGAAACATTTCTGAACCACCTACTTCTTTACTACCACCGGCAATGTGTTTACTGTTGGTTCTGACCATACTATTGCCGCCTTGTTGGTGTGACTTTGCCGTTTTTAGTGCAGAGGCAAAGTCTATATCTTTTGCTTTATAGCCCGGCGTATCAGCATTAGCGATATTGGTAGCGAGCATTTCGGCTCTTTGCGAACGGATCAACATAGCGTGCGGGTGCACACCAAGCGCTTTATCAAAACTGATAGCCATAACCATCTCCAAAAAATTGACTTAGCTTGAACAAAGCAAGAAATAAGCCATTTAACTAATTTTTGTTTAAAGTTATTTACTAAGCTGATTAAACATAGCTATTTAAAGTGCAGGTTTTAGGGGGATTTTAAGGCAATAAGTAAATTGATATGAGCCAATACAGTTATTATAAAAAATGCCAGCAGTTAAAAACTCTAAAGCACATTTGCACAATGGATGCGAATGGCAGTAAATGAGCAGTGATTTAAACAGATAATTTATCTATTTTTTCTTCTCTAAAGCGCAGCGCCCTCTTAGCCTCTTTGTGAATAAAGCATTAAAATATTATTTTGCACAAAGAGAAAACAATGAGGGGAAATGAGGAGTAACTTAAACATATAATCTAGTGGTTTTACCTCTCTAAAGCGCAGCACTTCATAGCCTTTTTGTGGATATATTTGCTTAAATATATTGGCACAATGCGCTTTAAATAAGGGGAGGTGCGAAGCTATAACTTATACAGAGTGCTTGGTAATACGCAAAGCTTGGCTAATTACTTGCTTATCGCTAAAACGAAAAACGACGCTAAATGCGTCGTTTAAATAATGCTTAAAATGTGCAAGTTGCTCGCACTTCACCACACTTGCAGTTATTTCTTTTGATAAATGATACCAGGGTTACATCTAACCATATCAAAATCGTTACTTAAACCACTCATCGATTCCGACGCACCTAAAAGTAAATAACCTTTAGGATTAAGTGCTTGAGAAAATTTAGCAATAATTTTTGCTTTTACTTCTGGTGCAAAGTAAATCAACACATTGCGGCAAAATATAATATCAAACTTGCCTAAAAGCGCGTATGAGTCGAGTAAATTAAGGTGTCTAAAGTTAACCTGCTTTTTTATTGGATCAATAACCTGAGCCATACCATTGCCGCTGTCTTTAAAAAACTTTTTGCGGCGTTCGACCGAGAGCCCTCTTGCTAGTGCTAACGCGTCATACTCGGCGTGTTTACACATATCCAGCATAGTATTTGATATATCGGTAGCCACTATTTGGCTCCCATGCGTAAAACCCCAGGAGAACTTGTCTGAAACTCAGCAACCGACATAGCAATTGAATATGGTTCTTGACCAGAAGAGCTTGCCGCAGACCATATTTTTAATGGTCTGTTAAGCCCTTTAAACTCTGGAAACAGTTTAGTTTTTAATAACTCAAACGGATATTGATCTCTAAACCATAGGGTTTCATTGGTGGTCATTGCATCAACCACTGCAGCGCGTAATTGGCGCTCATGCAAACCCAACGTTTTATTTACTAGCTGTGACAAAGACTCAACATTAAATCGCTTCATTAACGGCGCTAAACGGCTTTTAACCAAGTATTGTTTGTTTTCGCCTAATACAATACCGCACTGTTGTTCTAAAAATAAGCGAAATTGATCGTATTCACTTTGCTGTAAATCTTTACTATTCAAATCAATAACACCTATATTTATTAATCACAATGAACCCACTTTCTTACTGCTGTTGCGAGTTCGTCGGGATTAAATTTTGCAATAAAGTCATCTGCACCTACTTTTTCAACCATGGCCTGATTAAACACGCCACTTAACGAGGTATGTAAAATAACATGTAATGGTGCCAATTTAGGGTCGGCTTTTATTTCGGCGGTTAATGTATAGCCATCCATTTCAGGCATTTCTACATCCGAAATAAGTAACCCTACACGTTCTGTAATATCGTTTACGCAGTCATGTTCGGCTATTTCTTTTAATCGCTTAAGTGCTTCTTTACCATTTTTGGCAAGCTCAGTTTGAACGCCAAGTGGCTCTAATGCTCGCTTAACTTGGTTTCGTGCTACTGCTGAGTCATCGGCAATAAAAACAATTCGCTCGCCTAAATCTTTTTTAATGTCACCTTGTGTAGCCGCAACATCGGCACTTACTTCGGTATTAACTGGGCAAATTTCGTTTAATATTTTTTCTACATCTAAAATTTCAACTAATTCGTTTTCTATTTCAGTTACAGCAGTTAAGTAAGAATACCGGCCTGCACCTGGCGGTGGCGGCATTATTTTTTCCCAGTTCATATTTACAATACGCTCTACACCGCCAACTAAAAAGCCTTGAACGGTACGATTATATTCAGCAATAATTATAAAACTGTCTTTAATATTTTCAATTGGACGCCCACCCACAGCCATAGAAAGGTCAATAACCGAAATAGTTTGGCCGCGAATATGGGCAACACCACGAATGTAAGCATTTGATTTTGGCATATTGGTAAGAGGAGGACATTGCAGTACTTCTCTCACTTTAAACACATTAATCCCAAAACGCTGACGCCCTCTGAGTTTAAATAGTAGTAGCTCTAAGCGGTTTTGCCCCACCAACTGGGTTCGTTGGTTTACTGAGTCTAAAATACCTGCCATTCAAATCTCCTAAAAAACAAACTATACGGAACGATAATTGCTTTGAATCTATAAAGTCACATAATACAACGGGAGCGTCTACTTTTTGACGCTAAATATTTATACCCTGTTTTAACCTATAAGCATAGCCGAAACATTATGAGTTTGTTAAAAAAAATCAGAAGATACAGTGTTTTTTATGTTCTTACTAGCCTCTGTTTAACTTTGCCTTTAGAGGCTAAAGTATTTAGCAAAGACATATTACAACAAATGGCTATAACTCATGTTGCTGCGCAAATTAACAACCTTGATGAAAATAAAATACAGCTTAGTGCGTTACCGCTCGACCCCCGCACTCCCGATCGCAGTTGCGAATCAGAGCCTGAGTTATTACTCCCCAGCGATCCGCCTTTTAATCGCCAAGTAACATTACAAATAAAATGTAACGACACTAACAACTGGGCCCAGTATGTACACGTAAGAGTAACCGAAACGGCTCCTGTTGTAGTTGCTAATGTAAATTTAGCTCGCGGCGAAGTAATAACTGCGGCGCATTTAAGTATTGAAATGCGCTCAACTCACTTTATCAGAGTACAATATTTAGATAACCCAGCATTATTAATAGGCAGCCGAAGTAAACGAAATATACGCAGCGGAATGCCACTTTTATTGAGCCAAATATGCATGGTGTGCAAAGGCGATGCTGTAAATATTAATGCTAATATTAAGGGCTTAAAAGTTAAAACAACCGGTATTGCACTTGAAGATGGTAGCCTTGGCGAGCAAGTTAAAGTAAAAAACAAAAAAACCGGTAAAGTTTTAAATGCTCGCGTAGATGGTGTAGAGTCTGTACAAGTTAATATATAATTTAAATTTATACTAAAGTATCTTATGTATATGCCGATAACTTGGCATTAGTTGGGTAATATACAGGTTTATTATTATGGTCGGTCAAGTTAATAAAGGTAATCAACAAGCAAATGTGTTAACTAACACTAAGCAGCAAAAAGTTGATATACAAAGAGATAATGCAAATACGCAAGCTGCACAGTCTTCGGCGCCTAAAGCTGCCAGCGACTCTGTAAGCTTAACCCCGCAAGCTAAACAGCTAAAAACTCTGCAAGATAAAGCGCAGCAGTCTCCTGGTTTTGATACCGATAAAGTGGCAGAGCTTAAAAAAGCAATCACTGAGGGTAAATACCAAATAGACAGCGAAAAACTTGCAAAAAACCTAGCTGAATTTGAGTTTAACGTTTATGGCTGATCACAATAGTTTAATTACCATTAAACTAAATGAGCAACACAATTGCTTAGAATCACTTAATATTTTATTAAATGACGAGCTAACATCTATTGCCTCGCGCCGTGGTGAAGGTTTAAAAGAAATTGCCCAACAAAAAATGTCTTTTTTAACCACGCTAAGCAACCTCGATAAAGAGCTCAACAAGTTGATTGCCAATAACGATGAGCAAACAACCGAGATCACCGATTTAATTAAACTAATACGCAGCAAGCTTGAGCAATGCCAAAAGCAAAATGAAGTAAATGCCCACGCAGCGCATCAAGCACAATTAAGCGTTAAACAATTAAAAGATATTTTAATTGGTGCCCCCTCTTCTATGACCTACGACCAAGCCGGTAGTGTAATAAACACCGATAATAATTTGGTACGTAATTTAAAAGCTTAATTAAAAAACTTAATTAAAAATAACGTCCTACATAATAAAAAAAGCCTTAACTGTTGATCAGCTAAGGCTTTTTTTGTTTTTAGAGTTACTAACGTTTTTAGGGGGACTAGGGTCTGTTGATCTTTCAAGGTTAAATTTGCAGCAGTGTGTTTGGTATTAAGGCAAGGCAGAGCCTATGTGGTGTGGTTATTCCCCATAAATAGGCGATAACGCAGCATTAATGCCAAACATGCGCTGCCCGAAGGGTTCTGCCTAGGAGCGATTGACTCTTTGTTGCCTACATGGATGTAGGTAAGGGGCGTGAGCAGGACGCGGAAGCTTTGCTCGGTTTTTACTTAGCCCACTAGGTTACAAATCTCGCGCCGCGATTAAATCGCCCCTAGTTTGAACAAATTTTAATCCGCAAAGGTCAACAGACCCTAGTAATAAGTTACTTTTTTAACTTCTCGGGGTTTAATTTCGCCTATGTACAGGTCGTGCACGCGCTTCATATTTAGTTCAAGCTCAGTTATATAGGTGTCGTCTACCGCGTAGGCTTTTATAACTTGTGCGCCTTTAATAATGCCCTGCACTTTGCTTTGTAGGTAATCGTCTTGTGCTATAGAACCTGCAACTGTAGTACCTGCGGTAATTTGTTGCCCATACACTTGCTCTGCAAGCTCTCGATACGCTTCTAGCTTAGAAGCTTTAATAGCCATTAACTGCTTTTGCGACTTATTAACACCCGACTGCAGGCTAATAGGTGCATAACCCACGGCTTTTAATACCGGATAATTGTTTGGCTCTACATATTTGTATTCAACGTGCTTATCAAACATATTGCTACAACCGCTTAAGGTTATGCATCCTAACGTGATAAGTAATGGCATTACTCGCATAGTACCTAGCCCTAAAAAACAAATTAAATAATTATACGATACTTATGCAGGTTTAATGCCATTGACACTTAAGTGGTATTTACTCACAAATAATACTGGTACGCTCCTTGCTGTATAACTTATGCTAATAGCTAAAATTTAACTGGAGTAAATGTATGAATTCGTTTTTATCATCGGTATTTGCAGGATTAAGCGCAACTGCTTTATTAACGTTTTCGCCTTTTACTGCAGCGCAGTGGTATGAATCGACCGGCCATGCACAAGTTAAAAGTAGCGATGTAGGCGCAGCTAAATCTGCAGCAATTAAAGATGCCATTACACAAGCGTTAGTGTTCTCTGGTGCGCGGGTAAGCTCGGTACAAACCTTAGTAGACGGCGTGCTAATGCAAGATCAGCTTAAAATAAGCAGCCATGGCGAAATTCAAAAAATAGAACTTGTGAGCGAAGAACGTCATAATAATCAGCTAGCTATTACACTACGCTTAGATATTTTTGCGCAAACAGAGCAATGCCCACAAAGTAGTTTTAAAAAGTTTGTGGCCGTTACCCAAAGCCAGCTTAATCATCGTGAACAAGCCCGCATGGGTCAAATATTTGACATAGATAAAGCGGTTAGCAAAAATATTTATACCGCATTGCAAAAGTCAAAAATGAGCGCTGTACCAATCGCTTATTACAATAACGCAATAAAGGTCGATAAGTATTTTTCGCAGCAACACGACTACTCTAATGCGCAACTAGAAGATATTTCCTCGCGTAGTAACGCGCAGTACGTTTTATTAAGCCAAATAACCAACCTATCAACTAGCGATAAGCTCAATAGCGACTATGCCTTTTGGCAAGACGAAAGCTATCAACGTAGTTACCAAATAGAGTTTACCCTTTTTGATGGCACTACTTATGAACAGCTTTGGCAAAATAGCTATAAAAACCAAGCTATTTGGCCATTTGAAAAAACTGCTATTGTTGATGTTAACAGTAGTATGTTTTGGCAATCACCCTATGGGCAAAGCATAAACGATATAAACCAAACGCTAAGTTACGATTTACAATCAGCTATGGCCTGCTTGCCTACTCAAGGAAAAATTATGCACCTTGATCAGGGCAACATAGTGATTAACTTAGGTAAAGCACATGGTCTTAAAAAAGGTCAACTACTTAGCATAGCACACCACAATTACCTAACAGACGCTTTAGGCAATACTATGCCGCATAAAGTAATTACCCTTAATAGCATTCGTGTTGAGCAGTTATATCAACAAAGTGCCATTGCGGTAAGCATTAATAATGCACCACTTCCGGGTGTGCAAATTAACGATATAGTCGAAATAGTTAGCCAAAACCTTTAATTCAACGATTTAGTTAATTTAGCCTTTAAATTAGGGTGAGCCGACAACCATTCACCCAATTGTTCAACCCCCGATAAATGCGGGTAATGCTTTCTACATGCAAATACTATATTGCGCTGCTGATTAGGATAAATAGCTAAATAATTAACCCCTACGCGCTCAGTACAAGCCAATTTAGGCACAAATGTAACCCCGTCATCCATAGCCACCAGCGCCAGTAATGTTTCTAAACTATTACCCTGATACTGGCTCGACACATTAACTCCTGCCGAAAAACAAAACTGTTGGGCTTGATCTTTAAAGCAATGGCCATCACTTAACATTAATAGGCTGCATCCTTGTAATTCGCGCAGCGCTACTTTTTTTTGCTGAGCTAATGAATTATCGTGTGATACAGCCACTAAAAAATCTTCTTTGTATAAATTAACGCTATGGTACTTTTTGAGCTCGGGTACATCAGCTAAAATTGCAAAGTCGAGCTCACCGTTATCTAGCGCTTCTAAAATTGTAGCGGTTTGCATTTCAATAAACGAAAAGCGACTATTAATAAACGCCTCTTTCATTGAAGTGAGTAATACCGGCAGTAAATAAGGCGCAATGGTTGGAATAATACCAATAGTTAACTTACCCTGTAGCGGCTCGTTTGACGTAGCAGCAAGCTCTTTAAGTATTTGTGTTTGTTCTAAAATAACATTAATTTGTGTTAATAAACGCTCGCCTTTAGCGGTTAATGTTACCTGCTTAGTAGAGCGATCAAATAAAGTAACACCGAGCTCCTGTTCAAGTTTTTTTACTTGGCCACTTAAGGTAGGCTGGCTTACAAAGCACGCATCGGCCGCTTTACGAAAGTGCTTAAAGTGCGCTATGGCTTTTACATACTCTAAATCTTTTAAGTTCATATTCATTACCAGGCTGATAGCTTATACCTATCAGTTTAATACAAACAAACGATTGGAACTATATTTAAATCACCGCCATAATGGCTATCAACAAATCAAGAGGAACAAAAATTATGTTAAACAATATTGAAGGCAAAACAATCCCAAGCGTTACATTTGCAACTCGTCAAAACGATGAATGGAAATCAGTAACAACCGACGACATTTTTAAAGGTAAAACTGTTGTTGTATTTTCACTACCGGGTGCATTTACACCAACGTGTTCGTCTACTCATTTACCACGTTACAACGAACTGGCTGGCGTACTTAAGCAAAACGGCGTTGACGAAATTGTATGTTTATCGGTAAACGACACCTTTGTAATGAACGCATGGGCTGAGCATCAAGAAGCGCAAAACATTACTTTACTACCAGACGGTAACGGCGAATTTACTGACGGCATGGGCATGTTAGTAGACAAAAACGACCTAGGTTTTGGTAAGCGCAGCTGGAGATACTCTATGCTTGTAAAAGATGGCGTGATCGACAAAATGTTCATCGAACCAGATTTACCAGGCGACCCGTTTGAAGTATCTGACGCAGATACAATGCTTGACTACATCAACCCTAAGCAAGCTAAACCAGAGCCAGTAACTGTATTTACTAAACCTGGTTGTCCGTTCTGTTCAAAAGCTAAAGCGCTTCTTACAGAAAAAGGCTTTGCATTTGAAGAAATTGTTATGGGCTCAGGCGCATCACTAACAAGCCTTAAAGCAGTATCTGGCCGTGAAACCGTTCCACAAGTATTTATTGGCGGTAAGCACATTGGTGGCTCAGACGATTTAGAAAAATACTTTGCTTAATTAATAATTTTGCTCAATTAGTAAATATAAATAGGGGCACTGGTTGCCCCTATTTTATAAGGAAAAAATAATGAAAGAATTGCAAACCGACGTTGTTGTTATTGGTGCGGGTACTGCGGGTTTAAGTGCTTATCGTAATGCTAAACAATTTACAAATAACGTACTTATGATCGAATCAGGCCCTTACGGCACTACCTGCGCACGAGTTGGTTGCATGCCGAGTAAATTATTAATTGCAGCTGCTGAAGCTGCGCACTCAATCACAATGGCACCTGCATTTGGTGTACATAGCTCTGCACCACGTATTAATGGTAAAGAAGTGATGGCACGCGTTAAAAGCGAACGCGACCGCTTTGCCGGATTTGTAGTAGAAGCTGTAGATGAGCTTCCAAGCGATGACAAAATTCGTGGCTATGCTAAATTTTTAGACGCAAACCGCATACAAATAGATGATCACACCATAATTACTGCTAAACGCTTTGTTATAGCAACCGGCTCACGCCCTTCATACCCTGGCGTATTTAATAATTTTGGCGACAAATTAATTATAAACGACGACGTATTTGACTGGGACGACCTTCCAGAATCGGTAGCCGTATTTGGCCCAGGTGTTATAGGCCTTGAAATTGGCCAAGCACTGCACCGTTTAGGCGTTAAAGTAAAATTATTTGGTGTTGGTGGTGCAATTGGCCCCCTTACCGACCCAGTAGTAAAAGACTACGCAAACACCGTATTTGCCGAAGAATTTTTTGTTGATACCGACTCAAACGTATCCGACATGATGCAAGTAAACAACAAAGCGCAGCTTACTTACACCGACAAACAAGGTGCTAAACACACCGAGCAATTTGACTACGTACTTGCCGCAACGGGGCGCGTACCAAACACAGATAAACTCGGCTTAGAAAACACCGGTATTGAACTTGATGAGCGCGGCGTACCTGTTGCTAATGCTAAAACAATGCAATGTGGCGATTCAAATATATTTATCGCAGGCGACGCCAGTAATATGCTGCCACTATTACACGAAGCATCCGATCAAGGCCTAATAGCTGGCCAAAATGCTGGACGCTTCCCCGATGTACAACCAGGATTACGCAGAGCAAAAATTGCCGCCGTATTTAGCGACCCGCAAATAGCCATGGTTGGCGAAAGTTATAAAGAGATCACCACTCGCTTAGGCAGCTGCGACTGTTTTGAAATAGGCGAAGTAAGCTTTGAAAACCAAGGCCGCAGCCGCGTCATGCTTAAAAACAAAGGGCACATGCGTGTTTACGCAGAGCAAGGCACAGGGTTATTTTTAGGGGCAGAGTTTATCGGCCCACAAGCCGAGCATTTAGCTCACCTACTAGCATGGGCGGTACAAAACAAAATGACCGTACCACAAATGTTAGAAATGCCTTATTACCACCCAGTGATCGAAGAAGGGCTACGCACAGCGCTGCGCGACTTAAACGCCAAACTTAAATTTGGCCCAGACATTGTAAATTCATGTATGGAATGTGGCCCAGGGGCATAAGCTTAGGGCTTACAAGGCTAAATAAAAAAGCGAGTAAATTTATTTACTCGCTTTTTTATGCTCAACTTAAAGCGAGTGAGTAACAACCAATCGATAATGCAAAACTGCGATATTAATTGATAACATAATTTTTCGTTGGGTTTCGCTTCGCTCAACCCAACCTACGTAAAAATTAACCACCCATGTTACGTTTAACACGACTCGCCAGCGCGACAAAACCTGAATAAAGTTTTTTATATCACGGCCTAGCTTTAACTTAGTGCTGTAATATTTATTCGACTGAAGTGATAAATTGAATTAGATGTTTAAAATACAGAAGTATTAATAATCTTTTTTTGAAAATGAATGCCTGAGTTAGCACAGCTACATATGTGCTAGATAAAGTTTGAACTTCAAAGTACCAACCCCGTAACTCATTGATTTTACTGGTAGCCCCTGCAAGAATCGAACTTGCAACTGCCCCTTAGGAGGGGGCCGTTATATCCATTTAACTAAGAGGCCTAAACTGAGGCTAAAATTATAACGGCATTGTCTTTTTTGGATCAAGTGCAAACTGAGTTTAATTACTTGATAAGTAGATATCTTCTTTGTTTAAAACGTATATTGGTATAAATTTTCGGCTACTAGCAACGACTTGTTTATTATTTACGTTTATAACTCGGGTATTCACTGTAACGCCATTAGCGCGGTATATTAACGTACCACCGAGTACATGGCTTGCCATATGCTTTTTGCTAAGGTTTTTTATGTCTCGTGAAAAAACAAAGTCGCCACGGCGATTTACGTTTATTGCATCACTCGTTTTAAAATCAACCACCCCATAACCAAACTTTTGTAGTTGATGAATGAGTGTTTCTGATATTTGGTTACCCAGCTGGTTGCTGTTATTTAGGGTGGCATCTAAATCGACTATGCTTGTCACCGCTATATTTATGCTCTCATCAAGCTCACTACCAGACTCTAAGGTGTCGACTAAATCAAGCGCCATTTGCTCTACATAATTAACCAAGGTTTTATGATGTTTTAACGGCATAAATTGTCGCGACGAGTCGTATTCGCTCTGCGTTTGTAGCCCTTGTGCATGCTCATAACGAGCATTCACATCAAAATGAGTGTCTGCATTATTAGTTTTAACCTGCTTATTATTACCCGCAGTAGAGCACCCTGCTAATCCTAGCAGGATAAATAATGCGGTAACGCTATTTAATTTGTAACCCATTATTGCCTCGCTCATTTACTGGCTTGTTTAAGCATAATGCCATCGGTTCTGTAGCTACTATTAAGTGCATCAACCACTGACTGAGGAATAAAGCCTTGCGCTGTTCCTACTACGGCTTTACTAGCTAAGCCAATAATACGTGCATTTACAAGCACACCACCTTGATGGCTTACTAAAGTACCGGCTAAAACATAGTTAAAGTTTTGATCTTGGTTTAGTTCAAGGTAGTCGCGGCTAAATACAAAGTCGCCGCTTGGGGTTACGCGCATATAATCGGTAGTTTTAAAGTCGATAACAGGTATGCCAAAGCTGTGTAGTTCATGCATGAAACTTTCGGCAATTTGATTTCCTAACAAACTTGCGTCGTTGTAATCATCATCTAAAAACACAAAACTTGAAACGGCCAGTGGAGTTTTTTCGTTCACATATTGTAGGTTTTCTACCATGCTTTGCATTATGCCACGCACATAATGATTAATGTTTTTACGTGATGGCGTGCTCGATTTTGAATAATTAGTATGTTGCCCTAACCCCGACTGATATACCTGATTGTCGGTCATTGGGGCTGCCACTGCACGCTCGCCATTAGCCAATTGTACTGAGTTGTTTTGATTTTTTTGTGTGGTGTCTGAGTTCATGCCTGTTAGCATTTGTGAGCACCCAAAGCCCAATGGCAAACATAATGTAAGTAATAGCTTTTTCATTTTGTGCTCCTAATTAGTATTCGCTGCGATATAAGTTATTATCGCGTTGCTGAACTTTTTCACTGCCCCACATTACATTAATCGGGATTTCGGTACTGCCAGCTGATAAAACGTGTTTATTATTAATATTAACCAATCGGGCATTAACAATGTAAGCATGTTGCTGGCGCGTAACTGTGCCGGTAATAATTAAGTCAATATTCTGACGTTCGCGCAGTTTAGTTATATCTCTGCTAAGCGCGCTGTCGGCGTTAGATGCTAAATTTATATTATTACTTAAACGGTACTCAACGGTGTTATATCCCAATTGAGTGAATTGTGTTAGCAGGCTTTCTTGAATTTGCTGGCTTAAACCTTCAGCTTGGCCGCTGGGAAGCTTTGAATCTAGCGCGTTTGCGTAATAAAAGCTGCTTACCCCAATGCGAGAGTTACCGCTTAAAGGCCCTTTAAAGTGACTAAGCTGATAAGTTAAGTTATTTACGTAGTCGTTAACCGTATAAGGTGCCATGGTTGCTATACGCGCAGGCGTGCTCACACTTGGCTCAGGCTGTGGTGTTAAGCTACATGCTGCTAAGTTTACTAATAATAACGGTAATAAAAGACGCATAGTTGCCATCCTCAAAAAACATGACAATAACAAAGCAATTACTATGCCTATTTATAATTTTAATGGTTGTTCTGTGTAATTACTAACAATACAACCCACTTGATGCTGCTTTAGTATATCGCAATCTGCCGTTGCATTTTTTTGAAGTTTATAAGCGCCAATTTTTAAGCGATAAAAAGTAACCCCTTTAACCTTTGCGGTTTCTACGTTGGCAATAAATGGGCTTGCTAATAGTTTTGTAGCCTTAGATTTCACTTCATTATAACTTTGGGTTAATCGTATCCAATCGGTAACCGATGCGACCTGCAGGGCAAACAATGGCTGTATTACTTTAGGTTGTACGGTTGCTTTGGCTTGCACATTAACAGCCTCTTCTGGCGCTGTAGTGTCTTGATTTAGGTTGCTCCCCTCTTGCTTTAGATTACTTTGTGTTGTCGACTCTCGTTGCGCTACTTCATTTAATTGGCTAATAAGTAACTTTAAATCGTGTTCAATAACAAGCAAACGTCTAACGCCTGCTTTGGCTTGTTGCCATTGTTGAGATGATGCTCTTAATTGCGCTAATTCTTCTGCCGAAATAGTAACCTCATTACTAACCTTATTTGTGGTAGTAACATTGTGTTGAGCCTCTTTAACTTTACTACTGCATCCACAAAGTACAATTAGGCTAATACTTAACAATCTCATTAGCTGTTGTTTTATCATATTATTTGCCTTTTAAATTTTTACTTGGCTATTAAATTAGCATTGAACTTACAAACTGCATTGCTGGGTTTTAACTGCTGTATTAATTTTAGCTCGACTTATAGGTATGTGTTAGCACACAGGTAAATTGAGTTTCAACGTTATAACTAATCAGCTTTAAATACCTAAAACATACTTCGCTAAATTTTTTGGGTGTAATTGCCCACAAAACAAGCTACTTGCTGCTGTATTAAGGTTTTACAATCGCTTTGTGCTGCAGCTTTATTTTTATAAGAGCCTAGCTTTAATCGATACAAAGTAACTTTGTTAGCTACTACAGGCTCGATATTAACGACTGTTTTAGTATGTATTATGTTTGGGGCTTTTAACTTTAATTGCGCTAATGCGCTATGAAGTGCGGGCTCATTTTTAAAAGCACCGACTTGTATAGAAAATAATGCTGGGGATTTATCTAACCGAGTATTTAAATTAAATATTGTTTCTTTAGGTTCGCTTAAGGAGGTTTCTGACTGCTCTATTTGTTGCGTAAGAGTGGCTGTTAGCTGCGTTAATTTTTGTTCTAGCTGGCTTATTTTGTCAATATTAGTTTGAGCATTTTTCCACTGCTTTGCAGAATCTTGTAGTAAAACTAAATCTGTTTTTTTAATAAGTATACTTTGCGGCGCATTTACTGCGCCTTGTTTTACAGGCGGTTCTGCGCTTTCATTTTGCTTAGTTGTATTGCATGCACTTATAACTAATGACAATCCTAGTATTAGTGTAATGCGCTTAAAGTTCCATTTTAAAAGCATTAGGGTTATTAACCTTTTTTGTTTATTTTTTTATAATTAATTTATAAAAAGCAGCTTAGGTAAGCTGCATATTCTATTGATAAATAAAGCATAAGCAACTTTATATTTAAAGCTAGTTGGTATAACTACAGCTTTACCGGTTTATCTGTGTAGTTACTTACTATGCAGTCGAGTTTATAAAGTTTAAACACGTTGCAATCGGCTTGGGCATTTTTAAAGCTTTGATACACGCCTAACTTTAATCGATAGTAGGTTTTATTATTAACATTTGCTGTTTCAACATTGGTGCGAATTTTATCTCTAAATAACGGCGCAGCTTGCTCATTGAGTTCTTGCCATGCTTTAACTAAGCCTTTTTCGGAATCGAGCGACGCAACTTGCAATGCAAAAACGTGCTTTGGGGTGTTTAATTTTACCGTTGGCTTTGTATTATAAGCTGGTTTAATTGCTTGCTGAGCTTTACTTGAGTAGCGTTGTTTGCGCGTGGGGCGATTATATTGGTTGTGATTTTTTTGATTAGACTGCGCAATTGCTTTGCTATTTATAATATCTATATGGTTTACCAAATAGGTAATATCTTTTTCTAGCTTTAAAAGTCGTTCAATCCCAGAGCGGGCTTGCTGCCATTGCATTGCAGCATCTTTTAATTGCGCCAGCTCTAATGCAGTAATAGACACATATTCAGGCGAGTCGTTTATTGGCTCTGCTAATAGCGTTTTGTTGGGCGCAGTTGCACAAGCAGTGCTAAACAAGAGTATAAGCAAACTCAATATTAAAGTATTATTTTTTTTATATTTAAACATGCATTCGCTGCCCTGAAAGTAGTGTAAGTACACTTACATTTCAGTTAAACATTCTTATAAGTAAGCGTTTAACTTTATTAATTGTGCTTGGATATATAACTGAGTTTATTTTATATCAATGATTACTGAAGCAATTAATGTACTTTTTAGCTTAGTAGTCAACAAATCAAACAGTAATTAACACAAATGTTACATTATATTTTGCAGCGTGTCTGCAGTTATAATGTTTTTATCGCCAAAGACTACGATATTAACGACTATAAAACAAAAAAGACGCCATATAGGCGTCTTTTAGTTACTTTTATAAAAAGTAGGTATGTTAAATTAATGTTTTAATAAACGTTTTTAACTCGTCAGCAAATTCTTCACGACGCAGTGCAAACTCAATAGTTGCTTTAAGATAACCAATTTTACTACCACAATCGTGGCTGCGCCCTTTAATTGCGTATGCATCAACAGTTTCGTGCTGCATTAGCATGGCAATAGCGTCAGTAAGCTGAATTTCGTTACCAGCTCCTTGCGGGGTTTTAGCGAGTAATGGCCAAATATTTTTACTTAATACATAGCGCCCTACTACTGCAAGGTTTGATGGTGCTTCGTTAACTGGTGGCTTTTCTACCATGTTATGAATTGGCGAACTTTCGCCTTGTTTTAGCTCAACACTGCCTAAGTCAACAACACCAAATTGATCAACTTCAGCCATTGGAACTGGCTCTACCATTATTTGGCTATGTTGAGTTTGCTCAAAGCGGCTGATCATTTCGGCCAAGTTATCTTTACTAAGATCGCTTTCCATATCATCAATTATTACATCGGGTAAAATAACCACAAATGGTTCGTTACCTATAATTGGCGCTGCACAGTTAATTGCATGCCCTAGGCCTTTGGCCTCGCCTTGGCGTACTTGAATAATGGTTACATCTTTAGGACAAATAGACTGTATTTCGGCAAGTAGCTGTCGTTTTACTCGTTTTTCTAGTGTGGCTTCAAGCTCAAAACTGGTGTCGAAGTGGTTTTCGATTGAGTTTTTACTTGAATGCGTTACCAGTACTATTTCTTTAATACCTGCGGCAACGGCTTCGTTAACTACGTACTGAATTAGTGGACGGTCAACAACCGGCAGCATTTCTTTTGGAATTGCTTTGGTGGCTGGTAACATGCGTGTTCCGAGGCCCGCTACGGGGATCACTGCTTTCATGGTGTTTTCCTTAATCTGTTTTGTTATACCGAAAATGGGTATTGAATAGCTTCGTGACACTCATAACCTGTCACTTCAAAGTCATCGCGTGTTACCCAGGTTTCTATATCGTTTAGTGATTTAATGTTTGGATTAATTTTTAACTGCGGCGATGCAAATGGCTCGCGTTTTAACTGCACATCGCGCATTAGCTCAAGCTGGTTTTCATAAATATGCGCGTTGGTAATTTTATGATACGCCTTACCCGCTTTATGCCCAGTAATTTGCGCCACTAATGCCAGTAATACAAAACACTGAATTTGATTAAAATTAAGCCCTAGCGGTACGTCGCAGCTACGCTGAATTGACGTTAAATAAAGTGTGTCACCTAATAATGAAAACGTGTGGGTGTGCATACACGGGCGTAAACAGCCAAGCTCAAATTCGCCTGGGTTATAAAAACTAATTATTTCACCGCGATCGTCTATACCATTTTTTAAGTTATTAATTACTTTTGCTAGTTGGTCTAGCGTTGAGCCATCTGGGCGCTGCCAAGCACGCCCTTGTACGCCATAAACACGGCCCATGTCGTCCTCACCTTTACGGTGCGGATTATTAAGCCAAGCGCTATTTTCGTTTGCGTTTGCATCCCAGGTTTTACAGCCTATTTCGCGAAACTGTGCCGCGCTATCGTAGCCACGCAAGTAACCGAGTAATTCGGCAATAGCTGCTTTGTAATAGCTTTTACGAGTGGTGATCATAGGAAACTGATTATTCGCCACATCGTATTCTAAATCGGCGTTGATCACGGTTAAACAGCGTGTGCCCGTACGTTTGTTTTCTACCCACTGGCCTTCATCAACAATACGCTGACATAATTGTAAATATTGTTTCATGGTATTTATTCTAACCCTTTACCGCTGTTTTTTGTGGTGCTTGCTTATAAGCCCAAATTAATAAGCCTAACCCGCCTACTATCATAGGCAGCGAGAGTATTTGCCCCATCGAGATAAAATCAGCAAATAAACCCAGCTGTGCATCTGGTTGGCGAAAGTACTCAATACAAAATCTAAATGTGCCGTAACCTAGTAAAAATACACCCGCTACACTACCAGCAGGGCGAGGCTTTTTAATAAACCACTGTAAAATTAAAAATAATACTAAGCCTTCAAAAAATGCTTCGTATAGCTGCGATGGATGGCGTGCTAACGGCCCGCCGGTTGGAAATACCATAGCCCATGGTACATCGCTTACTCGACCCCAAAGCTCACCATTTATAAAGTTACCTATACGTCCAGCTAATAAACCTACCGGTACAAGCGGTGCAACAAAGTCGCCTACTTGCAGTATTGACTTTTTACGTGTCCAAGCAAAAATAACAACCGCGGTTATCACTCCTAAGGTGCCACCATGAAACGACATTCCACCTTGATCTATCCTGAACAAATATAGTGGGTTTTCTATAAAATAGCTAAATTGATAAAATAATACATAACCAATACGCCCACCAAGAATTACCCCTAGCATGCCGTAAAATAGGAAGTCGCCTACTTGGTCTTTAGTCCAACCTGAATTTGGTTTTGCCGCTTGGCGATTTGCAAACCACATTGCAAATGCAAAACCTATTAAATACATTAATCCGTACCAACGTACACTCAGTGGCCCGACAGAAAATATGATCGGATCGATTACAGGAAATTCCAGTGCCATAAAAATAAACCTTTAGCTAAAAACCATTTTAATTGCGATGATAACAAGTAACACCGCGAAAACTTTCTTTATTGTATTAACCGGTAAATAGTGGGTTGCTTTAGCGCCAATAGGCGCTATAAACCACGAGGTAATTACAATCCCAAATAATGCGGGTAAGTATACAAACCCTGCAAAACCGTGTTCTAAATCGGTAACCTGCCATCCGGCACTGATATAACCAATAGAGCCAAAAAAGGCGATAACAATTCCGCATGCTGCAGCGCAGCCTATGGCCTTTTTAATATCAACCGAAAAATAATGCAGTAAAGGCACTATTAGTGCGCCACCACCTATACCTATTAATCCAGATAGTGCCCCCATAATGGCGCATAAGCTGCCTAGAATAGGACCCGACGGTAAAGGTTTTTCTGACAAAGGTTTATTGCGAGCTGATAACACCATTCTTAAAGCAATAAATACCACGCTTACAGCAAATACTGTGCGTAATATTTGCTCGGGTATTAAGCTTGCAGCAAAGCCACTAATTAGCGCGCCAACAGCTACGCCCGACATAACCCAAGGTGCAATAACCCAAGGCACGTTATCATTTTTATGATGAGCCAGCGCTGAAGATGTAGAGGTAAACAAAATAGAAGCAAGCGATGTTGCAATGGCAATAACTAATACGTTTTCAACAGCCGTTACATTAAAAGCGAGTAATAAGGCACTTAATACGGGAACAATAATTAAGCCACCACCAATTCCGAGTAATCCGGCTAAAAATCCGACAACACAGCCTAGTAGCGCGCAACTTGCAACCAATAATCCTAGATCATACATAGTTATCCCATATACCTTTTATTATGCGCGTATCTTAATGGATTCTGATTACAGTTAACACGAGAATTTATTTTGGGGTGTAAAATAAGTTGCCTAACTCATGCTCTATCATAAAGCTGCGAGTTAAACGCAATACTTGCTTAGCCGACGATTGCGCTAAGCACTCTTTAAGTAATGCTTCCATTTCGCTGACATGTAAGCGCCTAAGCACCCATTTAACTTTATTTAATGATGATAAGTTCATACTTAAACGACGATACCCCATGGCAATAAGTAATATTGCGCCTTCAGGATCGCCGCCAAGCTCGCCGCATAAACTAAACGGTAGCTCGTATTGCTGGCACTCACGAGCCACATTATTTAACACTCTGAGCACTGCAGGGTGATACGGGTTAAACAGTTCTGCAACCCGCGCGTTTGATCTGTCTACAGCGAGCAGGTATTGCGTTAAATCGTTACTGCCCACTGAGCAAAAATCGACTTTTTTAGACCAGTCTGCCAGCATAAATACACTCGACGGTACTTCAAGCATAATACCTATATCGGGTCGTTCAATTGTTTGCTCTGGGTATTGCTCGTTCAGCTCAAAATACGCTTGCTCAAAAAGAGCTAATGATTCGTCTACTTCTTCTGTACCACTTATCATCGGCAGCATTATTTTTAAATTACCTAAGCCTATATTTGCTTTAAGCATGGCTTTGAGCTGATCTAAAAATAGCTCAGGGTGATCTAAACTAATACGAATACCGCGCCAACCTAAAAAGGGATTTTCTTCGGTAATATTAAAATAATCGAGAACTTTATCGCCACCAATATCTAACGTTCGCATTACTACCGGATTAGGGTAATAACTATTAAGTACTTCTCGGTACCAGGTTTCTTGCTCTGATTGCGATGGAAACTGCCCTTTTTGCATAAACCAGGCTTCGGTGCGGTACAAGCCAACGCCGTCACAAATATGGGCACTGTTTTGCTGCGTGTTTAACTCCAGCCCCGCATTGAGTAGTAAACTTATGTGTTCACCATCAAGGGTGACCGCTGTAAAGTTTTGCTCGGCTAAAAAACGATTATTAAGTAAGTTGTCTTGGTGCTGTAATTCTGTGTATTCATCAATTAGCATTTGCGATGGGGAAATATATAACCGCCCCGAAAACGCATCCAAAATCATTGGTTTACTATTTAATTGCAGTAATGGAATATCTTCGATGCCCCAAATAGCAGGCACGCCCATAGCACGGGTTAATATTGACGCATGACTGTTTGCCGAGCCATTTATGCTCACCACCCCCACTAAACGATCGTTAGGCACCTCAGCCAGCATGGCTGGAGTAAGTGTATGCGCTATAAGTATGGTATTGGGTGGATAATCTTTTATTGCGAATTCGGTATTAACAAGGTGGTGCAACACTCGCAGGCCAATGTCTTTAACATCAACCGCGCGCTCTTTTATGTATGGGTCTTGCATGGCATTAAACTGAGCGATTAAACGCTCAATTACTATTTTTAAGGCGCTTTTTGCACACCAACCTTGTTGCAACTCCATCTCAACGTTATGACCTAAGCTTTTAGCATCGAGTAATTGCTGATAAACATCAAAAACAGCCAAAGCCTCATGCGGAATAGAATCACTTAGTGTCATTGATAGTGTATTAAATTCTTTTCGGGTTGCCGCTACGGCTTGGGTAAATAAGCGTCGTTGCTCATTTACATCGCTTTCTTTTTCAAGCTCAATTGATTTAAAGTTAACTTTAGGAATAACTACAAATGCATGGCCAATACTAATACCCGGAGCACTCGACACCCCTTTTAATACCGAGGTTTGATGAGAAGACTCATCTTGACGCAATACTTCTTTTATTTCAGCATGCGCTAATTGTGAGGCAAGTTGCGCCGACAAAGTAATTAAAAACGATTCTTCATCTTGGCTAAATACACGCGCCATTTTTTGTTGTACTACAATAACGCCCAGTACTTTTTTTTGATGCACCACAGGCACAGACAAAAATGCGTTATAGCCTTCTTCGTTTACTTCTGGGGAGAGCTTAAAGCGAGGATGAGATTTGGCAAAGGCAATATTAATTGCCTCCTCGCGCTGTGCCACCAGCCCTACTAGGCCTTCGGTAAAACCAATTCTAAACTTACCCACCGCATCGGGGTTTAACCCTTCGGTGGCCATAAGTACAAAGTTATCTTGGCTGTAGTCAGCAAAATAAATAGAGCAGCACTGGGTTTGCATGGCTTCTTTAACCATTGTCACAAAGCACGCTAAAGCACTGTCTAAATTCGCTTGTTGCGAAACCGACTCTGCAATAGACCTAAGTGTTGCCAGCATGTCCTGCTCCTTTAATTTACTACCTTTTATTTCGCCAATGATCTTTTTGCTGTTCGCGTTTATTAAAAGGCATAGCAAAAGGAGCAAACTCTTTCATTACACGCCGATAAACATCGCGTTTAAACGACACCACCTGCCTTACCGGATACCAATAACTTACCCAGCGCCAATCATCAAATTCAGGATGGTGGGTTTTAAGTAAATTTACATCCTCATCTTTACAGCGTAGTTTTAGTAAAAACCATTTTTGTTTTTGCCCAATACATACCGGACTTGAGTCACGGCGTATTAATCGTTTGGGTAACTTATAGCGTAACCAATGTTTAGAACTTGCGACTATCTCTACATCTTCTGGTCGCAAGCCTACTTCTTCGTGTAATTCGCGGTACATGGTTTGTTCTGGCGTTTCACCATCGTCAACACCGCCTTGGGGAAATTGCCAAGAATGTTGACCATAACGTCTAGCCCAAAACACTTGTCCTTGGTTATTGCAAATTACAATTCCGACATTGGCACGAAAACCTTCGGCATCAATCACCTTAGTGCCTCATTTGTAAGTCGATTTTTAATGATTGTTCCACATTACCTGCTTTACGGCAAACAATATTGGAATATTTACTGTGGTTACTCACAGCTTGTGCATAACTTTTGTAAAACACGCTCATTTAGCAAACAAATCCACAATATAAGATCGCAAAACTGGATTTCTCCACAGATTCTGTGGATAAACATGTTTATATATGTGTACTCATTCAAACAACCTTAGTGTCACTTAATGAAAACTGAACAGTTTATTTTTAAATTTCATTATAATTCATGGGCTTATATTTATTTAACTGTTTATTAAAGTGTGCGAAATTGCACCAAACCCAAGGTGCACAAAAAACACTCAAAGGCAAAGATATCCACGGCTGGACTGATTTGCTATCATGGCGATGGTATTTATTCAACTTAAATAAACAGTATGCGACCTATAAAACCACATTCAATTAATGACTTAATGCAGCGTGTTAATAATATTGCTGGGCTTACCCTTGGCCAATTAGCCAATGAGTATAACTTTAAAACGCCTGACGATTTACTCCGTGAAAAAGGCTGGACGGGGCAATTAATTGAATATGTATTAGGCGCAACTGCTGGCTCAAAACCACTGCCCGATTTTGAAGATTTAGGAATTGAGCTAAAAACACTGCCAATTTCTTATAAAGGCAAGCCGCTAGAAACCACCTTTGTGTCGGTAACCCCACTCATTAACGTTACTGGCATGACCTGGCACGCATGCAGCGTGCGTAAAAAACTAAACCATGTACTTTGGTTGCCTATACTCAGCGAGCGCGACATAGCCCCGTTTGATAGGATCATCGGCAGCGGCTTTTTATGGCAACCCACACCTGAGCAAGACGCTTTACTGCAACGCGATTGGGAAGAACAAATGGAGCTTATTGCGCTAGGGCGTATTGATGAAATATCGGGGCATTTAGGTGACGCAATTCAAATTCGCCCTAAAGCCGCGCACAGTAAAATAGTAACCGATGCTATTGGCCCTAATGGTAAAATTATTAAAACCCTGCCCCGTGGCTTTTATTTAAAAACCAGCTTTACCGGCGAGATTTTAAAACAGCAGTTTCAACTTTAATTTGTACAAATAGAAGTAAATTAGGGCGGCATAAAATTTAACTTGAGGCGACAACTAACTTGAAAAACTCCGTTGTGAGTAAATCATTTAAAATTTTTGCACAAAGAGAAAAAATGAGAGTAAATGAGCAGTGACAAGACACATTATTTAGTCTTTTTAGCTTCTCTAAAGCGTAGCGCCTCATAACCTCTTTGTGCATATATTCACTTAAAGTCTTTTCACACTACTTTTAACATATTTAAACTAAAAAGAGATAGAAAACCCCACCTAAAAATCGTATTTAAACTGTTACTGACAGTTATCTCACTTCTGATTTTCTGGTTACTGTTTTACTTTTTTACCTAGGCAAAAAAAATCCCCACCAAAGTGAGGATTTATAAGCTTAAACATCATATTCTAATTAAAGAATTACTGACCTTTAACTTCTTTTAAACCGTTGTACGGTGCTTTAGCGCCTAATTGCTCTTCAATACGAAGCAATTGGTTGTACTTAGCAACACGATCAGAGCGGCTTAATGAACCAGTTTTAATTTGACCTGCGGCTGTACCTACTGCTAAATCTGCAATGGTTGAATCTTCAGTTTCGCCTGAGCGATGAGAAATAACAACTGTAAAACCAGCATCTTTAGCCATTTTAATTGCAGCTAATGTCTCAGTTAAAGAACCAATTTGGTTAAACTTAATTAAGATTGAGTTAGCAATACCGTTGTCGATACCACGTTTTAAAATCTTAGTATTGGTTACAAATAAATCGTCACCCACTAATTGGATTTTATCACCCATTAGTTTAGTTTGGTGTGCAAAGCCATCCCAGTCAGACTCATCAAGGCCATCTTCGATAGACACGATTGGGTACTGCTGAGTTAAATCTTGTAAGAAGAAGTTAAATTCTTCAGAGGTGAACTTTTTGCCTTCACCTTTAAGATTGTAAATATTTGCTTCTTTGTCGTAAAACTCAGAGGCAGCACAATCAAGCGCTAATGTAATGTCTTTACCTAGCTCGTAGCCTGCATTTGCAACAGCTACTTTAATTGCAGCTAGTGCCGCTTCGTTAGATGCAAGGTTTGGTGCAAAACCACCTTCGTCACCTACCGCTGTTGAGTGACCGTCTGCTTTTAGTACTTTAGCTAGGCTGTGAAATATTTCTGCGCCCATGCGTAGAGCTTCACGGAAGTTTTTAGCGCCAATTGGTTGGATCATAAACTCTTGAATATCTACAGAGTTATCTGCATGTTCGCCGCCGTTGATAATGTTCATCATTGGCAATGGCATAGAGTAAACACCCGGAGTACCGTTTAAGTCAGCGATATGTTCATAAAGCTCAACTTTTTTAGATTGTGCAGCAGCTTTAGCCGTTGCTAGCGATACTGCTAAGATTGCGTTAGCACCTAGTTTTTCTTTGTTTTCGGTACCATCTAAATTTAGCATTACTTGATCAACAGTGCTTTGCTCAAGTGCATTTTGGCCTGCTAAAGCGGTTGCGATTTCATTATTAATAAAACCAACGGCTTTTAATACGCCTTTACCTAAATAACGAGATTTATCACCATCGCGTAATTCTAATGCTTCGCGAGTCCCTGTAGATGCGCCAGACGGCGCCGCAGCACGGCCCCATGAACCATCAGCTAAATGTACATCAGCTTCAACAGTTGGGTTACCACGCGAATCCATAATTTCGCGACCAATTACTTTTACGATTACTGACATCTTGATTCCTCTATATTCCCAAAATGGTGAATTACTGCCAACTTAATTTAAACTAATTTGGTTGGCATTTAAAACAAATAAGCCGTGCAATATGCACGGCCTATTAATATTACGAAGACGCTTTTTGGTGGATGTGAGCCGCAGCTACAAACCCTTCAAATAGCGGGTGACCATCGCGTGGTGTTGAAGTGAATTCCGGGTGGAATTGCGCTGCAATAAACCAAGGGTGATCTTTGTTTTCAATAATTTCTACTAGTTTTTTATCTTCTGATAAACCAGTAAAGCTTAAACCTGCTTTTTCTAGCTGCTCTACAAAGTTATTATTAACTTCGTAGCGATGACGATGACGTTCTACTATTTCATCGCTACCGTATACTGCATGCACTTTAGAGCCCGGTGTTAAATGACATTTTTGTGCGCCTAAACGCATAGTGCCACCTAAGTCTGATTTTTCATCACGCTGCTCTACTTTACCCTCAGCATCTAGCCATTCGGTAATTAAGCCAACTACAGGGCTTGCAGATTGTGCGTTAAATTCAGTTGAGTTTGCATCAACAAGGCCGGCTACGTTACGAGCGTATTCAATTAACGCCACTTGCATACCTAAACAAATACCTAAGTAAGGCACTTTGTTTTCACGCGCGTATTTAGCCGCTAATATTTTACCTTCAACGCCACGACCACCAAAACCACCAGGCACTAAAATAGCATCTAGATGAGCTAACGAATCAACGCCTTTGGTTTCTAAGTCTTGTGAGTCAATGTATTGAATATTTACCGTTAAACGATTTTTCAGACCGGCATGTTTCAATGCTTCGTTTACAGATTTATACGCATCTGGTAATTCAATGTATTTACCTACCATACCAATAGTTACTTCACCTGTAGGGTTAGACTCTTGATAAAGTACTTGTTCCCATTCAACAAGGTCAGCTTCAGGGACATCTAAATGAAAACGACGACATACAAAGTAATCTAAATCTTGCGACTTTAATAGCGCAGGAATTTTATAAATACTGTCTACATCTGGTAGTGATATAACCGCTTTTTCTTCTACGTTGGTAAACAATGCAATTTTTGCACGTTCGTTACTTGGCAGCTTACGATCTGAGCGACAAATAAGAATATCTGGTTGAATACCAATTGAACGTAGTTCTTTAACCGAGTGCTGCGTTGGCTTAGTTTTCACTTCGCCTGCAGGGCCTAAAAATGGTACTAGCGTTAAGTGAATAAATAACGCACGCTCACGGCCTATTTCTGTACCCATTTGACGAATTGCTTCTAAAAATGGTTGTGACTCTATGTCACCCACTGTACCGCCAATTTCAACAAGTGCTATATCATAACCTTCAGCGCCAGAATAAACACGTTGCTTAATATCGTTGGTAATATGTGGAATTACCTGAATTGTTGCTCCAAGGTACTCGCCACGTCGCTCACGATGTAATACATCTTTGTATACACGACCTTGTGTAAAATTATTGCGACTTGTCATTTTGGTGCGAATAAAGCGCTCATAGTGACCTAAGTCTAGATCGGTCTCTGCGCCGTCTTCTGTAACGTATACTTCACCATGTTGAATTGGGCTCATTGTGCCTGGATCAACGTTGATGTAAGGATCCAGCTTTAAGATAGTAACATTTAAGCCACGGGCCTCTAAAATAGCTGCCAATGATGCTGCTGCAATACCTTTACCCAACGAAGAAACAACCCCGCCGGTAACGAAGATAAATTTTGTACTCATGCGAACCCTAGAATATCAGGAATTAAAAGGAATATAATACCCAAACAAGTGATTTTGGAATATAAACAGGACGGGGAGAAATTGTACCAAAGCATAGCCAATCAATCCAGCTAAAATTAGAAATTGTAAGCACAAAAAACAGCCATAATTTTACTACAAACTATTTGACTTTTTTGATCTCATCCCATGCTGCATCCATCTCATCAAGCGTGGCAGACTCTAAACATTTACCTTGGGCATTTAAATAAGCTTGGACTTTTTCAAAGCGAGTTGAAAACTTGTCGCTGGCGCTGCGCAGTAATTGCTCTGGGTCGCGCTTTATATGGCGCGCAACGTTTACTGTAGCAAACAGTAAATCGCCCAGCTCTTCTGCACTATGAGCTGAATACGGATTGTGAGCGAGTGCTTCTTTTACTTCGTCTACTTCTTCGCTCACTTTATCCAATGCACCATGGTAACTTGGCCAATCAAAACCAAGAGCTGCTACCCGCTGCTGAATTTTTTTAGCTTTGCTTAAGCTTGGCATATTAACGGGAATATCTTGCCATAGCGAAGATGTAGCGCTTGCAGTTTTGGCGCTGCGCTCTTGTGCCTTAATTGCTTGCCACTGCGCTGCAAGTTCATCATCACTTAGCGCTGTTTGCTTGTCGAACACATGAGGATGGCGGCGCGTAAGTTTAGCGTTTAATTGTGTCACTATATCGTTAAAATCAAATAGCTTTTGCTCATTTGCAAGTTGAGCATAAAACACAATTTGAAAGAGTAAATCGCCAAGTTCATTTTTAAGCTCACCTAAATTGCCCGATTCAATGCAATCGGCCACTTCAAACGCTTCCTCAATAGTGTGCGGCACTATTGAGCTAAAAGTTTGCTTACGATCCCAGGGGCAACCAAGCTCAGGATCTCTTAGCGTTTTCATTATATTTAGTAGTTGCGCAAGCGCGGCGTTATCTGCCATATTTATTGCCCTCGCTTTGCACTGTGTACACCTTCAATTTGGTGTAACTTAGAAAGCACTCTATTAGTACCCGACAGATCGTGTACCTCTATTTGCATAGTAAATATAGCAATTTGATTATCATCAACGGTATTTACATTCATATTTAGCACATTCACTTTTTCGTTGGCTAACACTACACTTATGTCGCGAATTAAACCTGAGCGGTCGCTGGCTTCTATTCTAATACTTAGCGCATAGGAGTTATGAATATCGTCTGACCAGCTTACTGAAATAACCCGCTCTGGGTGCTGAGTTTTTAAATTATCAAACGAGTCGCAATCATCACGATGTACACCAATACCGCGCCCTTGCGTTATATAGCCAATAATTTCATCCCCCGGAACCGGACGACAACATTTAGCAACATGACTCATTAAACTGCCTACGCCGTCAACCACAATACCGTTATTATCACCGGTTACTTTTGTTGGGGTTTTAAAGCGTATTACCGGCTCGTCTTCGGGGCGATCGGTAACAAAGTTAAGCATTTGATTAAGGCGAATATCGCCTGCGCCAATGGCGACCATTAAATCGTCGAGCTCTTTAAAGTTAAAACGCTTAATAGCGGGTGCTAAGTCTCTATAATTTAAATCGAGCTTTTGCAGTTCGTTATCAAGTATTTCTTTACCGGCACTAAGATTTTTGTCGCGATCGAGCTGTTTAAACCAATGGTGTATTTTGGCTCTAGCACGCGATGATTTTATATAGCCTAATGACGGGTTTAACCAATCGCGGCTGGGGTTTGGCTGTTTTTGGGTAAGAATTTCTACCTGATCGCCGGTGCTTAACTGATGGGTAAATGGCACAATTTTGCCAAATACTTTAGCGCCAATACAACGATGCCCCACATTAGAGTGAATATAATAAGCAAAATCTAATGGTGTTGCTCCCAGTGGTAAATCAAAAATATCGCCGCGGGGGGTAAATACGTATACGCGGTCTTCTACCACTTGGTTTTTAAGCTCTTGTGCTAGGTCGCTGCCATCAACCACTTCTTCTTGCCATTGTAATAATTTACGCAGCCAGCTAATTTTTTGCTCATAACCTGAGCCTCGCCCTGGCAATGCGCCTTCTTTATACATCCAATGCGCAGCAACACCCAGCTCGGCATCTTGGTGCATATCGCTGGTGCGAATTTGAATCTCTACCGTTTTGCCTTCGGGGCCAAATACCACGGTATGAATAGACTGATAGCCATTTTGCTTTGGCGTGGCTACGTAGTCGTCAAACTCTTTATGCAAATGACGCCAGTTAGTGTGCACTATGCCCAGTGCGCCGTAACAATCTTGCAGGCGCTGCACTACAATACGCATTGCGCGAATATCAAACAGTTGATCAAACTCGTAGTTTTTTTGCGCCATTTTTTTATAAATGCTGTAAATATGCTTTGGTCGCCCGTAAACCTCAGCTTCTATGCCCGCCTCACTTAAGCGGTTTTTAACTTGCGCTACCATGTCTTCCATGTAGGCTTCACGCGCTAAGCGTTTGTCATCAAGCTGTTTGGCAATGTTTTTATAAATATTGGGGTGTAAATACCTAAACGATAAGTCTTCAAGCTCCCACTTTAATTGCCCTATACCTAAGCGGTTTGCCAGTGGTGCAAAAATGTCGGCGGTTTCTTTGGCGGCAATAACGCGCTCTTCTTCTGCGGCATTTTTTACATTGCGTAAATGACATACTTGCTCTGCTAACTTAATAACAACCGCGCGCACATCCTCTACCATAGCAAGTAACATACGGCGAATATTATCAACCTGTACCGTGCCTTTTCCTTGATGCGCCAAAGTGCTAATAGTCGCCATTTGTGCGACCCCGTTTAGCAATACCGCAATACTGCTACCTAGCTGCTCTTCAACAGTTTCAAGGGTGACTAAGTTATTTATAAAATACGGCGTTAAATAAGCAGTAGCTAATGAGTCTGCATCAAGATTAAGCTCGGCTAAAATTTCGACCATTTCAATGGCAGTGCTTTGTCGGGTGGTATTGTCACACGCTAAACAAAGTGCCTGTGCTTTATTAAGCAGCTCTACTTTTTCTGCCGACAGAGCAAGCAACTTTAAGCGACTAGCAAAGTCCCCGGTTTCATCCTGTTGATGTGATTGACGTGTAGCTACCATAATGCGCTTTACCTCCGTTGAAATAACGCCATAGTTTCAATATGTCCGGTGTGCGGAAACATATTCATTAGCCCAATTTTATGCAGTTCAAAGCCTGCTTGCGAAATAATAGCGCTGTCACGGGCTAAAGTAACAGGGTCGCATGAGACGTATAAAATAGTTTTAAACTGCTTTAAAGGAAGTTGTTCTAATACCGTTATTGCCCCAGTACGTGAGGGGTCTAACACCAGTACATCTAAATTTTTATTAAACCACGAAGCCGTTTCAATTTTATTTGTTAAATCAAAGCAATTAAATTGAGCATTAGTGATTGAGTTAGTGTGCGCATTTTGCGTTGCCATTGCAACCGCTGAAGCAACCCCTTCTACACCAATTACTGTTTTTGCTTGTTTTGCCAGCACTAGTGAAAAGTTACCAATACCACAAAATAAATCTAATACGTTTTCGTCGCCTTTTAGTGCCAGCCAATTTTGTGCTTGTTTAAGCATTGCTTGATTAACGCTAGCATTAACTTGGATAAAGTTATTTAAGCCAAATTCAAACTTTAACCCTAACTCTTCAAGTGCATAAAATGGCATGGCTAAATGTGAGTGTTCAATCACTTCACTTTCGCTTTGCCACACTAATTGCCATTGTTGCTCAGCGGCACTTTGTGCTACCAGTGCTTTTATATCCTCTGAAATAGGTTTTGTGTGGCGAATAATAACAAAGTTTTGCTCATCGCCTCGGCACAATTGCAAGTGAGATACACTGTGCAATGCCTTGTGTTGATTAATTAAGTTATCAAATACAGTAAATACATTTGCAAATACTTCACTTAGTACTGGGCACTCATTAATACTAATAATACTTTTAGAGCCACTTGCTCTATAGCCTACATGCATTTTTTTTGCTTTTTTATCAAACATTACCGCTAAACGAGCACTTCGTCGGTAATGAGTGGCTTTACTTAATAAGGGTGCTTGCCAGTTTAATTCATCAAGCTTGGCAAACTTTTCAAATAATTTGCTCACTGCTATTTGCTTTTCGACTACCTGTTGGCTGCTATCTAAATGCTGCAACTGACAACCACCACATTGATTATAATGCTCACAAAACGGCGCTACGCGATATTCACTCGCCTGTAATACTTTATGCGTTTGCGCTTCGCTATAACGCGCTTTGTCGGCGATAATGGTGGCTTTTACTTGCTCGTTTGGCAAAGCATTACTTACAAAGCACACTTTATTATTATGTTTAGCTATGCCGCGACCATGGTGATCCATGGCGGTGATATCGAGCACTAAAGACTGTTGTTTTAGCGGTTTTTTTGTTGCTTTAAATATTTGCGCCATTAGGCATTACCTTAAACATTTGATGAATCGACTCCAATTGCAGAATACCTCATTATCCGTATATACTCTGAGCATGCTAATAACAATAATAACGCTCCCAATATGACTAAATTAGGCTTACGCGATTCTGTTTTAACACTCACTCTGATCCCCACGGTGATCATTGGATTGTTACTCGGTGGTTATTTTACAATAAATCGTTACATTGAGCTTGATGAAATTTTATATCAACAAGGGACGACTATTTCAGAGCCCCTTGCTATTGCGCTTGAGCAGCCATTACTTGAAAAAAACAAACAACTACTAAATCGTGTCATTAGCTATACCCACAATAAGCACTCCCCAGTAGTAAAAGCGATTGCATTATTTGACGACAATAATAAGCTAATAATAACCAGTAACTATCATCGCTCGTTTGATGACTTGCTCAACAACGAGCAACTAAATAATCTTAATGCCACTCAAGTTCATAAAACAGATGATTTAATTACCTTTTTTACACCCATTATTAATCACACAAGTCCTGATACAAAATGGGATAAATCGATATTTCAAACCTCACTAGGAACTGTAGTATTACAGTTAAATAGAGATCAAGCAGTTATTGGTCAGCAAAGGGCCTTACTGGTCAGTGGTATTGTTATTATACTAGCCTTGGTCTTGGCCGCTATTTTAGCACTTAAACTTAGCCATATGTTTATGAGCCCTCTTAATAAATTAGTACTGGCAACCGATAGGCTCGTGGAAGGTAAAAGAGAAACTGGTTTAAACGAATCTATGGTTGGTGAGTTTGAGTTGCTCCGCGAAGGGTTAAATACTATTTCTTACTCTATGGTGATGCAAAAAGATGAAATGCAAAAAAACATTGATCAAGCCACCAGTGATTACCGCGAAACATTAGAGCAGTACGAAACGCAAAATATTCAGCTCACTATGGCAAAAAAAGAAGCTCAAGATGCCAACCGAGTTAAATCTGACTTTTTGGCAAAAATGAGTCATGAGCTACGCACCCCTTTAAATGGCGTGATTGGTTTTACGCGTCAGCTGCATAAAACGCCATTAAATAAAAACCAAAAAGATTACTTAGATACCATTGAACTGTCGGCTAATAGTTTAATGACCATTATTAGCGATATATTAGACTTTTCAAAATTAGAAGCGGGCGCTATGGAACTTGAGTCTATTCAGTTTCAGTTGCGCGATACCGTTAACGAAGTAATGACGCTGTTAGCCCCAAGCGCCCATGATAAGCAGCTTGAGCTGTCTATTTATATTAGCCCGCAAGTGCCCGATCACCTAACCGGTGATCCTACGCGATTAAAACAAGTTTTAATTAATTTATTAAGTAACGCAATTAAGTTTACCGAAAAAGGCGCTATAAAAGTCGACATTAGCCATAGACTACTCGATGAAGAGCGCACCTCAATTTTAGTTTCAGTGGCCGATACAGGCGTAGGTATTCCTGTTGATAAGCAAGATGCATTATTTACCGCCTTTGGCCAAGCCGATTCAAGTATTACCCGTAAATTTGGTGGCACTGGCTTGGGGCTAATTATCACCAAGCATATTGTAGAGGCTATGAGTGGTAAAATTACACTTAACTCAGCCCCTGGTAATGGCACCTGCTTTACCTTTAATGGCGTATTTAGACTGCCTAATCATGTGTTTGCCAGTGACTTACCAACTAAATCTTTGCTCGGTAAGCATGTTTTATATTTAGAGCCACACGAGCACACCCATCATGCTGTTTTATCTTTGCTTAACGAATGGCAAATAAGTGTAACCGGCTGCTTTAGCGATGCAGAATTTTTAGCTGCAATCGACAATAAAGAGCAGCAATATGATATTTGTATCATTGGTGATATGGCCTCGGTTAACGATATGCAGCGTTTAAAGGCTCATGTAAAAGCGGTGCGTGAATCAACCGACTATTTATATTTAATGCTCAACACGGTATCACATAGTATGCGTGAAGCCTTTATTGGCAGTGGCGCTGATGCCTGCTTAAGTAAACCACTTAACCATCGTAAATTGTGTGAACTACTTGCCGCGCCGTATCGATTAGATCATCCCGTGCACAACATTGAGCAAAATGAGCAAACACTCTTGCCGTTAAAAGTATTAGTAGTTGACGATAATGACGCTAACTTAAAATTAATTTATACCTTACTTAATGAGCAGGTTGAGCTAATAGACACTGCGCACAATGGCTCGCAAGCTTACAGTTTGAGTAAAAGCCACAAGTACGACGTAATATTTATGGACATACAAATGCCAATTATGGATGGTATTACTGCCTGTAAGTTAATTAAAGAATCATCATTAAACGAAGATACTCCAATAATTGCAGTGACCGCACATGCACTGCATAGCGAAAAAGAGCAGTTATTAAAAGACGGTTTTGAAGGTTATTTAACTAAACCGATTGATGAGGACATGCTCAATCAAATTATTTGCGATCACAGCCCACAACTACCGGTTAGCCGCGATAAACTAAAAAACATGCCACAAAGCCCGCCCCCTTTTAAGAGTGTGCGCCTTGATTGGGGCATAGCACTGCAACATGCTGGCGGTAAAAGTGAGCTGGCATTAGAAATGCTCAATATGTTATTACTCAGCGTGCCCGAAACACTTAGCCTATTAGCACAAGCTATTGCCGATGAAGACTGCAAACAGGTACTTAGCATTATTCATAAGTTACATGGTGCGTGTTGCTACACTGGCGTTCCTAAATTAAAGTCGCTGGCCGAAACAATCGAAACCGCGTTAAAAAGTAACTGCGTATTAGCCAGCATTGAACCTGAGTTATTTGAACTACAAGACGAGCTAGAGAACTTACTACTTGATGCTAAAAATTAAAGGCTCGAAACTATAATACGATAGCTATTGCGCCATCAGTACAATAAACAGGAAGAGACTTTATGAGCAATAATAAAGTAATTGGTAGTATTGAATGGCGCGATCTTACTGTGGCTGATGCACAGCAAATCAGCGACTTTTATGCACACGTTGTTGGTTGGCAAAAAGAGCCTGTAGATATGGGCAGTTACAATGATTTTAATATGAATAACGCACAAGGGACAATAGCAGGCATTTGCCATGCTAAGGGCGATAACGCCGATTTACCAGCACAGTGGTTAATGTATGTTCGCGTAGAAAATGCTCAGCTTAGCGCACAAAAAACGCTGGAGTTAGGAGGTGAAATTATTAAAGGGCCGACTGAATATGGTGGCGAAAGCTATTTTATTATTCGCGATCCAAGTGGCGCTATTTTGGCAGTGTATTCTTAACTTTTAGTGGCTTTAATTGTACTCACCCAAGCTAGTTGCTAACTTGCATAACAGCCGGGCTCAAAATTAAAAGCTCCATGCACCTAATATTACTAAGTGGCAAGAAGCTTCAAGTAGCTTATTTAAAGCGAGGCTTTAGGCACGCGCTTCAAGCATTAAGCGTTTCATATCGCGTACGGCTTTATCTAGCCCATCAATGGCGGCACGAGCAATAATGGCGTGACCAATATTAAGCTCATAAATTTCTTCCATTGCGGCAATTGGTTTTACATTATGGTAATGCAAACCATGGCCCGCATTGACAATTAAGCCAATACTGGCTGCGTATTTAACGCCTTGGCGAATATGTTCAAGCTCTTTGCTTATTGCCTCATCGGTTGTAGCATCTGCATAAGCACCGGTATGAATTTCAACATACGGAGCGCCTGTTGCTTTAGCTGCATCTAGCTGCGCTTTATCGGCATCAATAAATAACGAAACTTTAATACCTGCGTCGCTCAAGGTTTTTGTTGCTGCGGTAATTTTTTCAAGATTACCCGCCACATCAAGTCCGCCTTCGGTGGTTAGCTCTTCGCGTTTTTCTGGCACTAGGCATACGTACTCAGGTTTTACCTCAAGTGCAATATTGATCATTTCATCGGTTACGGCTGTTTCAAGGTTCATGCGTGTTTGTATGGTTTTAGCCATTACATACACGTCACGGTCTTGAATATGACGGCGATCTTCACGTAAATGAATAGTGATACCGTCGGCTCCTGCATGCTCAGCTACACTTGCTGCATGTGCTGGATCAGGGTAGCTAGTGCCACGTGCTTGGCGAAGTGTTGCAATATGATCAACGTTTACACCCAAAAGAATATCTTTCATTATTTTACCTGTAAAATTACGTTTATTGAGAGGCCGCAAATAACTCACGACTTTTTAATGGTTTATTACCAAGTAGTGGCTTTAATAAGTAGCGGCTTAATTGCTTTGCCATATATAGCACATCTGCTTGGCTAAAGTCATGATTAGCTATGGCATTAAGTTGCAAACCGCTAAATCCAGAGCGCGGATCGTCTTGTACTAAAAAGCCAACTTCTGCAAAATAGCTATACGTTCGCTTTTCATCTATGGGTTCACCGCTGGCGTCAAAACTAAAATCGACGCCATAACCTAATAGTTCTAATAGTTGAAATTCGTAAGAACGCAGTACTGCTTGTAAATTAGCACCGCTATTAAGGTTTTTTAAGTGCGTATTATAAAGCTGAAAAACCTGATCAATCGGTTCATTAATTGGCACAATTCGATTAGTTAATTCATTTAAATAAAAGCCGCAATAAAGCTCATCACCTTTTAAAAAAAGTGGCGTTCCGTGCAGTTCAAATTTGTTGATGTATTTTAAATCGTACTTGCCGTTGTAATGTACCAACAAGGCTTGGAAAGGTTGTAATTGCGCTTTATGTTTAGTGGCCTGGCGGCCACTAATACGGGCTAGCATTCTAAGTTGGCCAACGCCTTCTACTAGCATATCAAGCATTACTTGGGAGTCACTATAAGGACGCCGATGTAATAAATACGCTCTGTAGAAATCGCTATCCATAATTTAAACTGCTAGCAGATTATTAGTCTTCACCATAACCTAGGCTTCTTAATGCGCGCTCGTCATCAGCCCAACCCGATTTAACTTTAACCCAAAGCTCTAAAAACACTTTATTATCGAGCATTTCTTCAAGATCTTTACGTGCTTCGCGACCAATGGTTTTTAGCTTTTCGCCTTTATTACCAATCACCATACGCTTTTGTGTTTCGCGCTCAACGAGTATTAAACCATTGATATGCCAAATACCGTTTTCTTGCCATTTAAACTGCTCTATTTCAACAGTAACAGAATACGGTAGCTCCTCGCCCATAAAACGCATTAGCTTTTCACGAATGGTTTCTGCTGCCATAAAGCGCATTGAACGGTCGGTTACGTAGTCTTCTGGAAAATAAAATTCACTTGGCTGAAGGCGTTTAGTTACTTCAGCTTTGATCAAGTCGATATTTTTACCTTGCTCAGCCGACACTGGCATAATACCAATAAAGTCAAACTTGTCGCCTAACCACTTCATATGAGGCAGTACTAGGTCGCGATCTTTTACTAAATCTATTTTATTGATCACCAATAATACCGGCTTACCACTTTGCGATACTTTATTAAGTACCATGTCGTCATCGGCATTCCAGTGGGTGCCTTCAACTACAAATATAATAAGCTCTACATCACCAATTGAACTTGATGCTGCGCGGTTCATTAAGCGGTTAATAGCACGTTTTTCTTCAACGTGTAGGCCAGGTGTATCAACGTAAACAGCTTGATGCTTACCTTCGGTATGAATACCCATAATACGGTGGCGTGTGGTTTGTGGCTTACGTGAGGTAATACTAACCTTTTGCTCAATAATTTTATTAAGTAAAGTAGATTTACCTACGTTAGGGCGCCCTACTATTGCGATCATGCCGCAAAACGTATCTATATCGCCATCGTGTGGTTGTATTAAGGTATCAAGGTTCATTTTTAAGTATCTTCAATGCTTTTTCAGCAGCTTTTTGTTCGGCTTTACGACGCGAGCTACCAACAGAAATAATGCTATCCATGCCATCAACAATACATTCAACCGTGAATGTTTGATTGTGTGCCTGGCCTTTTGTATCAACAACTGTATAGCCCGGTAACGATAGTTTACGAGCTTGCAAATGCTCTTGCAGCAGGGTCTTAGGATCTTTTTGATTAAGCCCTGGTGAAATAGCATTTAAACGCTCTTCATACCAAGATAAAATTAATTCGCCACAGCGTTCAATATCCGAATCTAAAAACACAGCGCCAATAATCGCCTCTACGGCATCGCCAAGTGTTGACTCGCGACGAAAGCCGCCACTTTTTAGCTCGCCTGGACCTAAGCGTAAATAATCCCCTAAGCCAAACTCTAAGCCAAATTCAGCCAATGTTTGACCACGCACTAAGGTAGAGCGCATACGGCTTAAATCGCCTTCACGCGCTTTAGGAAATTTAGCATACAGCGCATTTGCAATCACAAAGCTTAAAATTGAATCGCCTAAAAATTCAAGTCGCTCGTTATGCTGACCTTTATGACTACGATGCGTCATTGCTTGCTCAAGCAAGCCTTGATCTGCAAATATGTAGTCTATTGTTTTGTATAGTTCTGTTACATTTTTTTTCATTGCTATTGAATATTACCTAGGCGTTCAAAACGAACACCAGTTGGAACCCATCCTGGTAAAATGTCATCTGGGCCATTATCAAATTCAAAACTCATCCATATAAAGACAGCTTTACCCACCAAGTTTTCTTTTGGCACAAAACCCCAAAAGCGACTATCTTGGCTGTTATCGCGATTATCACCCATCATAAAATAATGATCAGCAGGAACAACCCATTCATCGGTAGGTGTACCTGGTTGCTGATAATAACGCCCTTTACGTTCAGGCGCCTGAGGGTTAATTAAAATATCATGGCTTAACGTAGTTAAGTTTTCATTTAAACGCGCTAATGCCATTGAGCCTTGCTTAAATTCGTCATCATTAATTAATTTAAAATCAATTTTATTAAATTCATTACAAAGCAGCTCACCCTGCTGGGTTTCACCAGCTTTACAATTTGGTTGAATATATAAACGCTTATCACGATAAACAATTTTATCGCCAGGCAAGCCTATTGTGCGTTTAATAAAATCGACCTTTTCGTCTAGCGGGTATTTAAAAACAATAATATCACCACGCTCAGGCTCACCTACATCAACTAATTGGCTGCGCCATACAGGGTCTTTAATTCCGTACGAATACTTTTGCACTAAAATAAAATCTCCTACTAATAAAGTAGGCATCATTGAACCTGAAGGTATTTGAAACGGTTCAAACATAAACGATCTAAATATAGTGATAGCAGCAATCATCGGAAAAATCGACTTTGCTGTTTCAGTAAGCATAGGCTCTGGTGCAATTAATGCGGCAGTTTCTTCATCTAATTTACCACCAGCAGAAGCCTCTGCCATAGCCAAATGCGCATTTCGTTTCGGCGCAAACATTAAGTGGTCTATTAACCATATTAGACCTGAGCCTAAGGTTAATAGCACCAATAAAACTGAAAAATAGCCAGCCATTTATAATCCTTTGTTTTTATTTACCAACTTTTAAAATAGCTAAAAACGCTTCTTGAGGCACTTCAACGTTACCTACTTGCTTCATGCGTTTTTTACCATCTTTTTGCTTTTTAAGTAGCTTTTTCTTACGACTCACGTCACCGCCGTAACACTTAGCAATTACGTTTTTACGCATCTGTTTTATCGTAGTACGGGCAATAACATGTCCGCCAATAGCTGCTTGAATCGCAATATCAAACATTTGACGTGGAATTAGCTCTTTTAGTGCATCGGCTAATTGGCGACCACGTGATTGCGCACTATCGCGGTGAGCAATGATCGCCAGCGCGTCGACGCGCTCTGAGTTGATCAAAATATCAACACGTACCATATCTGATGTTTGGAAATGCTTAAAGTTGTAATCAAGCGATGCAAAGCCACGACTTGTTGATTTTAACTTATCAAAAAAGTCCATAACTACTTCTGCCATAGGAAGTTCGTAAGTTACCGCAACTTGCTTACCATGATATGACATTTTAGTTTGCATGCCACGCTTATCAACACACAAGGTAATAACACTACCTAAGTATTCTTGCGGCACTAAAATATTGGCTTCTACAATCGGTTCACGAATTTCTAAAATATCGTTTACCGCAGGTAAATCAGATGGGTTATCAATTTGGAAAGTCCCGTCTTTTTTAGTCACTACTTCATAAATTACGGTTGGTGCTGTGGTAATTAAATCAATATCGTATTCACGTTCTAAACGCTCTTGAATAATTTCCATGTGTAGCATGCCTAAAAAGCCACAACGAAAACCAAAACCAAGTGCTGTTGAGTTCTCTGGTTCAAAAAATAACGACGCATCGTTTAAGCTTAATTTATTAAGCGCATCACGAAACGATTCATATTCATCAGAAGCAATTGGGAACATACCTGCATACACTTGTGGTTTTATTTTTTGAAAACCAGGTAAACGCAATGGTGCCGCATTTTTTTGATGAGTAATAGTATCGCCAACAGGTGCACCATGTATTTCTTTAATACCAGCAATTACAAAGCCTACTTCACCGGTTCTTAAAATACCTGTGTTAGTTTGCTTTGGTGTAAATACACCTACCTGATCGGCTGTGTGTACGTGATCGTTCGACATGATTTTAATTTTGTCGCCCGCGCGCAGTTCACCGTGCTTAATGCGCACTAATGATACAACACCTTGGTATGGGTCAAACCATGAGTCAATTATAAGTGCTTGAAGAGGAGCATCTTTATCGCCAACCGGTGGCGGTACATCTTTAACTATCATTTCAAGTACTTCGGCAATACCAACGCCAGTTTTAGCGCTACATTGCACTGCATCTAGGGCATCAATACCAATAATATCTTCAATTTCTTCAGCCACACGAAGCGGATCGGCTTGTGGTAAATCTATTTTATTAAGTACAGGAATAACTTCTAAGTTCATTTCAATGGCAGTGTAACAATTTGCCAGTGTTTGTGCTTCAACACCTTGACCAGCATCTACAACGAGTAACGCACCTTCACATGCTGCTAATGAGCGTGATACTTCATAAGTAAAATCAACATGCCCTGGGGTGTCGATAAAGTTAAGCTGGTAGATCTCGCCGTCATTGGCTTTATAATTCAAGGTTACACTTTGCGCTTTAATGGTAATACCACGTTCGCGCTCAATATCCATTGAATCCAAAACCTGTTTTTGCATTTCACGGTCGGTTAAACCACCACAAACTTGGATCAAACGATCTGAAAGGGTCGATTTACCATGGTCAATGTGGGCGATGATCGAAAAATTACGGATATGCTTCATAAAATGGATTCTAAACTCTATTTTAATGGACTAAGTAGATATACCTAAACAACTTGAAAATATTTGTTTTTATATTTTCAAGTTGTTGTGGCGTAAGCGGGCAATTTTACATTTAATTGGCATCAATCACCATCTATTTGAGTTAAAGGAAGGCTAATTGGATGAATTTTTATCACTTTGATATCATGCCTGAATGATTTAACCCACATTTTAGCCATTAAAAAGCCAATACCGCCACCCAAAGCAGCAGCTAAAATTTGCCATCCTTCGGTAACTAACAGTAATTCAGCGGCAACTAGCGCAAAGCCTAGGCTTAAAAATAGCGGCAACATATATACAGTAAAGGCGTGTTTTACAACGTGGCTGTCATCGAGCGACAAGGTGATTTTTTGTCCCACCACTACGGGCGTGTCAAATTTATAGGGAAAGGTTTTTTTAGCACTGCCAAATAACTTACTAAACACCTGCGATCCACAACGACCATTACAGCCTTCGCATGCTTGTTTTTGTTGTGCCTCTAAATGTGCAATGTGGCCACTAAGGGCCACAACTTTTAAGGTTTGTTCTATCATAACAACTCTTTATAAATCGTTTATAATGCGCGGGTCACCGACTCTGCAATTTTTTTGGCCGTTAAACTAGGAATATTACCCACCACCGAAACATCAAAATTACCGCCGTTGTGCACATAAACTGTGGTTGCCCCAGAGGTGAGTGAGCCACTTAAGCGCTTACCCGGCAAAGGTCTTTGTATAAATACCGACACTTCTACAAAGCCATCTGAAAATAAATAGTAGTCGGTTAATTCATTATTTAAATCTAATTTATGGCGGTCTGATTTTAATAATTCAAAGCCTGCTGGCAACCAGTCTATTTTCCACGTTTTTGCCGTATTACTGTCCAATGTTTCGAGTGAGTTATTTGGTAACGGGGTTGGAAAGTTGCGATTAAGTATTTCCAGCAACATACTAGCAGGCTGCTCTGTAACACTTATGTGGGTAAGTTGCAGTTGCTCTAAAGCTTCGCCTTGATGATTAACATAGGCCGCTTTTAGTAATAAAGAGGATTCCATATCAAGCCAAATCCAGTAGTTATATTTGTCTTCATCTTTAGATTCTATACGTACTAACTGAGCTGCTCGTCCTGATATACGCCCTTTTCCACCAAGTACAAAGTCATAATGGCCACTTAAACGCTCAACGTTTTTAAACAGTACTTCAGGAATTGGCCCTGCAATTGAATCAGTTGTAAGTGAATAAGGCTCTGATTGCGGCTCAAAATAAGTAACTTGGTTGTCAACGCGTACCATTTCTAGGCCCGCGCCATTGAGTAAACTTAAGTGTTCTATCTCAATGTCATCTTGTTTTGCATGTAACCAACGGTAGGGTTCCATGGTTTTACCTTTAACAACCACAAACGAGGCGTCAAAGTTACGGGTATGAACGGCATTAGCCATTTTAAGCAGTAAATCTTTGGCAGGATTGGTGTCGCTGGCAAAGGTATTAAAGCTGATTGCCAGCGACAGAATAAAAGTAATTACTTTCATTTAATTAGTTGTTTTCCTCTGGTTTTTTTGCATCCGTTTGCGCAGCCTCTAATGAATGTGCAACACGAGCTTGGCGTTGATGCTCTAAAACAAGTGCGCCAATACGTTGCTGCTGCAATTCACGCAAACCATTTTCTGCGTTTTTAAGCGCGGGCTCCGATGAATAACTCACTGGTGATGCAGTACCTGTAAAAGGTGTTGTTTGCAGCAATGGAATTTCGCTTTGTTGCGCGCCATCGCCCTGTGGCAACATATTTACGCCTACAATAGCAAACATAGCAACACTTGCTGCAATCGCAAGTTGTGCCACTGGCTTGCGCCAATTAAATGCCACAACTTTATTGTTGTTTATAGTATCACTTTGCGGCGCAGATTGCGCTTTAGACTGACTGAAATCTGTATATACTGGTTCGCTTTCGAGTGCTAACGCAACACGCTTGCTAATATCAATATGAATATCGCTGTGATCTTTTTGAGCTCGCATTGCATCACCAATTAACGCATAACGGCCAAAGGTAGCAACGTCTTGCTCTGCAATTTTTGCATCTGCTAGTTGTTGCTCGCCGTCAAGTAATGCAGATAACGATTCGTCATCTAACCTGTTAACGTGTGCTTTTATCATACTAAGACTCGCCTATTCATGGGTTTAATTTGTTATCAATTGCTTCACGGGCACGAAATATACGCGAACGTACCGTCCCGACTGGGCAATCCATTACCACAGCTATTTCTTCATAGCTCATCCCTTCAATTTCTCTGAGGGTGATTGCGGTTTTAAGATCTTCAGGCAAACTATCAATCGTATTAAAAATAACAGCGCGTACTTCTTCGCTCAGCAGTAAATTTTCAGGAGATGCGTTAGAACGCATTGAGTCCGCGCAGTCATAAAACTCAGCATCTTGTGCGTCTATATCACTTGCTGGCGGTTTACGCCCCTGAGCTACTAAATAATTTTTAGCACAATTTACTGCAATACGGTACAACCAAGTATAAAAGGCACTATCGCCCCTAAAGTTAGGAAGCGCACGATAAGCTTTTATAAACGCTTCTTGTGCTACATCTGCAATATCACCCTGATTTGACACATAACGTGAGATCAAACCGGCAATTTTGTTTTGATACTTCTTTACTAATAGGTTGAAGGCGTTTTTATCTCCTTGCTGAACCCTTTTTACTAGCGCTAAATCTTGATCCTGCTCGCTCATTCGAGCCGGTACTCCTGTATCTAATTTTTGCTTATCATTCATAGTGTCGCCATTGTTCACAGATACTCTGACTCTTACATGAATAAAAAGTTCTGCTTTATATTGTTTTTTTATTAAATAGTCGTAAATAACCGTAGTTAGAGCCAAAATTACTACTTGGTATGATGGCAAATATGATACAACTACCACTATTGAAAACAAACATTGCTCTATATGGGCATTGTAACCGCAAAGTACCTCTGACATGAACCAAAATAAACATCACATTGCAGATGTCGCTATTATCGGTAGCGGCGCAGCGGGCTTATCACTTGCCTTATCTTTAGCTAACTATTGTAACGTTACCGTAATCAGTAAGGGAGCACTCACTGAAGGTTCCACACTCTATGCCCAAGGTGGTATAGCCGCGGTATTTGATAAGAAACATGACAGTATAGAATCACATGTGCAAGACACGCTCGATGCGGGCGGTGGCTTATGCGACAAAGAAGCAGTGCACTATACCGCTAGTAATGCCCACGATTGTTTGCAATGGTTAATTAATCAAGGCGTACCGTTTGATATAGAGCTGGATAGCCATGGTAAAGAGCGTTTTCATTTAACGCGTGAAGGCGGCCACAGCCACCGACGCATTTTACACGCCGCCGACGCTACTGGTAAAGCCGTACAAACTACATTAATCAGCCAAGTTCAAGCCCACAAAAACATCACCCTGTTAGAGCATTACAACGCCATTGATTTAATTACAGATAAAAGCGGCAATAAAGCCAGCTCGCATATAAATGGCATGTATGTATGGAATAAAAACGCCAAAAAAGTAGAAACAATTGCGGCTAAATTTGTTGCTTTAGCTACAGGTGGTGCTAGTAAAGTGTATTTGTATACTTCAAACCCTGATGTCTCCAGTGGTGATGGTATTGCTATGGCATGGCGTGCGGGTTGTAGAGTGGCGAACATGGAATTTAACCAGTTTCATCCAACCAGTTTGTACCACCCTGAATTACAAAACTTTTTAATTACCGAAGCAATGCGTGGTGAAGGCGCTTATTTAAGACGCCCCGACGGCAGCCGATTTATGCACGAGTTTGATGAGCGTGAAGAGCTTGCTCCTCGCGATATTGTTGCTCGCGCTATCGACTTTGAAATGAAACGTTTGGGTGCCAATTGCGTATTTTTAGACATTAGTCACAAAGATAAAAATTTTATTATTGAGCACTTTCCCACTATATATGCAAAGTGTCTAAGTGTCGGGCTCGATATTACCAAAGATCCTATTCCTGTTGTACCTGCAGCGCATTATACCTGTGGTGGAGTAATGACTGACTTTAATGGTAAAACCGATTTAGATAACTTATATGCAGTAGGTGAAGTTGCTTATACCGGCTTACATGGTGCTAATCGTATGGCGAGTAACTCATTACTAGAGTGTATTGTGTTTGCCCATGCGGCTGCAAAAGACATTTTAAGCAAAATTGAACATGCACCAGAGCCCATTAATCTGCCGCACTGGGATGAAAGCCGCGTAGCTAATTCAGATGAAGAAATAGTGATTACTCACAACTGGCATGAACTAAGGTTGTTTATGTGGGACTACGTGGGTATTGTGCGCTCAACTAAACGCTTAGAGCGTGCACTACATAGAGTTGAGTTGTTACAGCAGGAAATACATGACTATTACGCTAACTTTAGAGTTAGTAATAACTTGTTAGAGCTGCGTAATTTGGTACAAGTTGCCGAACTAATTATTCGCAGTGCACTTGAGCGTAAAGAAAGCCGTGGCCTGCACTACACTATTGACTACCCAGAGCAAAACGCTAATCCAACACCTACTATTTTAACTCCACAGCGTTAATTGCATTAAGTGTGGCGCGTTTTAGGCGCGCATAGCTTTGTACATCAACACTATTGGCTGTAATAATCAGCCAATAGTTGTTATTAAAACCCTTAATATAAAGCCAAACACTGTTGCCAATTAAGCGGCTTTTAGCACTTATTTCGCCTTGAATTAACCGTGTGCTATTTTCAAACCTAAACTGCTTTGGGGCTAAAATAATAACGCCTTCGAGTGGCTGTACTGCCTGCATTTTTAGCCATACAAGTATGGCCGCTACAAAGTTAACAACTATGCAAAAAATGATTGCCTCAAGTGAACTTAAAAATAAGCACAGCAATAATGTTAAAACACAAAAAAAGACCACAATAGGTTTATGGTCTGTTTTGTTTGCTGTAACTGTAAACCTATACACGAACTCGGTCTAAAATAAGTTGCACCATGCTGTTGAGCTGCTCATCTTTACATTCTTTATGGCCCATAAACCAAGCAAATAAGTCAGGATCTTCTTCGGTAAGTAAACGCTGAAAAATAGCTTGCTGTTCAACGCTAAGTGAATCAAAAGCATCCTCTACAAAGGGCATAAACAATACATCTAGCTCTAGCATGCCACGGCGACAAGCCCAACGGATACGTGCTTTACTATGAATTTCAGTCATTTTAAACCTCATATTTAATTGACCTGAGTTTAACAAATACCAATTAATTTAGCAGCTCTTAATCACTTATTAAAATAATAAAAACCCGTACAGAGTTAGCTGCTGTACCCAAGGTTGTATCTACGTTATTATGTTACCTCATTAAATAGTCAAAGAAGGTGTTTATGTCGATTGTTCATGCGTGTGCTTTATCTCATCAGCTTATTAGCTTCTCTGGCGCAGATAAATTATCTTATCTTCACGGACAAATCACTCAGGATATCAACAAGCTAACCAACAACAATTATCTTTGGGCCGGGCACTGTAGCGCCAAAGGTAAGTTATGGGGCGTGTTTAAATTATTTTCTCATCAAGATCATTACTATTTAATTGGCTCTAAGGCTGAAGTGGAGTGCTCTTTAGCCGAGTTAAAAAAGTATGCGGTATTTGCTAAAGTAGACATTAACGTAGCACCACAGCGATTAATTGGTTTAATTAGCGACGACTTTACTGAGTTACTCACACAACTTAATATCGAATTTGCGGCGCAAGACATTGCATGCGATTTTAGCCATGGTAAAGCTCTTAAGCTTACCGGCAATCGACTTTTACTAATGGTAGATGAGCAATTTAACTTGCCTGATAACGTAGTAACGCTTGAAAACGATATGCTATGGCAACAAGCTGCTATTTTAGCCGGCGAGCCACAGCTTAATGAGCAAGCGATTGGTGAATACGTGCCGCAAATGGTTAACTTGCAAGCAATAGGTGGCATTAGCTTTAAAAAAGGCTGTTACGCAGGGCAAGAAACCGTAGCGCGAATGAAATACTTAGGTAAAAATAAGCGTGCTATGTATATCGTTTCAGGGCAAAGCGATGGGTTACTTACTGAGTTGGATCTAGAAAGACAACTAGGCGAAAACTGGCGCCGCGCTGGTAAACTTATCAGCCAGAGCTTTAATGAACAAAGTAAAACACTTACTGGCCTTGTAGTGTTGCCAAACGATACTGATGTTACTCAGGTACTTCGTGCAAAACACACTCCTTCGGTAGAGCTAAACATTCTTCCTCTACCCTACTCCCTTGAAGATGAATAAATAGGACTGACTATGATCGTTGCAGCAAACAAAGTGGTAAAAATGCATTATTCGGTATTAGATAATGACGGCAATACCATTGATAACTCGTTCGATGGCGAACCACTAATTTTTATTATTGGCACCGGCTATCTAATTTCAGGCCTAGAAAATGCTCTGCAAGGCAAACAAGCTGGCGACACGTTAAGCGTAAAAGTTGAACCTGATGAAGGTTACGGCGAACGTAGTGACAACTTAATGCAAGCTGTGCCTAAAGAAATGTTTGAAGGCATGGAAATTGAAGTGGGTATGCAGTTTCGTGCATCAACCGATGATGGCGATCAATCAGTCATGATCATCGACATTCAAGACGAAGAAGTTATTGTAGATGGTAATAACCCACTGGCTGGTATTACGCTTAACTTTAATGTAGAAATTTTAGAAGTACGCGATGCAACCGAAGAAGAACTAAGCCATGGTCATGTACATGGTGAAGGCGGTTGTGGTCACGGCCACTAAAATGCCCTAAGCAAATAAAAAAGCGCCTAAGGCGCTTTTTTTGTTACTAAACTCAATTTAATTACATTTAAACCGCAGCAGGTTTAGCATCATCGGTAGCTGCTTTAAGTGTTTCTGCAGGTGCTATTTTACCTTCAAGCGCTGTGAGTAAGCCTTGCTGATCATTAGTACCCACTCTGTATAAAGTGCCATCTTTAAGGGTAAGTTGAATAGCACTAAAACCAGACACTGTATATATCCAGCCATCGTGGGTAATACGAATACCAATACCATGACGATACGAGTTTTGCACCGCTTTAGCTTCTGCAATATCTGCAAGTGCAATACTTTGCCCAGCAACACCTGGACCAAATGCCCAACTAATATGAGTGTCATTTACTTTTACGGTTAAGCCATGAAACAAAAAACCCACCAGCACTAAAATACCGGCAAACACCATAAGTGGGCCATCAGCCCCAATTAAATTCCAGGCAAGGGCTACAAAGCCACCAATCCAGGCTAATACAAAAAATATAAATAGCGCATACTGCTTATGCTGATACATAACACTCTCAAAATTAAATAACGATACGATTAAAAATAAAACAACTTAAAAGCTATAAACTAATGTTGCGCTGAGCTCTGAGTCAAACTTGAGCTTATTTTCTTCAGGTTTGGAATTATAACGATACATATAAGCAAACTTAAGTGATACCCCACCAATTACTTGGCTGATCAAGGCTGTTTCTGATTTTAATCGTGAATTAAGCCCCGACAAAGACTGCTCTATACTTACATCTTGGTTAAAGCGCGTTCGCTCAGAAACCAACCGCTCCCATTGCATAGCAAAGCGCACTAAATAACCTACTTTGTTTTTATCATCTTCGCTAACATCAGACTGCTCCTCAGCCACAGAGCGATACAAACCAGGTCCTATATCAATATCAACTTTATTTTTAACGCCTTGGTAAACGCGCGCACCATAACCTGTTGCTACAGTACTTTTAAACGCTAGACCGCTAAATTTATCTTCTTCGTAATCGCCATAAATAAAAAATGAGGAATTCTTAACGCCTACTTTGTAGTTACCTTGCGCTGATATAAACACCCGGTTAGCGGTCACATCAGACTTTCCGGTGTCATCGTTATGATCGCGTTTGTATAAAGAATCTATTTTAAATTGATTACGCCAGCTTTCAAAATCTTGATAAAGGTTACCTTTGAGTTTAAAACTGGTCGAATTAGTATTGCCTTTACTTAATATAAAACCAAATTCGGTGTCGCCGTAAAGCATTTCGCCTTTATGTAAATCATGAATTTCTTCATCCGAGAGTTGTCCGTATTCATGAAAATCTTCAAAAGGATCGACAGCCCAACTTGGGCGGCAAACCATTAAAAAAATTAAGAATAAAAACTTACGCAAAACACTCTCTCTTGTAGGTGATCATAAAACAACTTTAACTAAAACTGAGTTACTCAGTCTCTTTCCATAAAATGTGACAAAAAGGCGCGTCTTTATCACGGCTAATTAAAATTTTAGCGAATAATACATCGTCATTTTCAAATTCTAAGCCTACTAACACCTGCAAAAAATGATCAGCTTCAACTTCTAGAGCAACAAAATCCTGCCATTGCTCATCGGGCTCGCCCTCTTCAATAAAACCAAGTTCTTCTCTGTATTGATTAAAAGTTTCAACGTCTTGCTCATTCAGGTTGCTTGGTGCCAACTCTAAAAAAATATCGTACGCTTGATGAGTTGCTTCTTCTTCTGTGTATAAACGCGGGCCTGACATGAGTAGTTAACCTTTGAGCTTTTAAAGTATGATCATAATACCAAAAGTTATCGTTGTTTTGAGAAAAAAACGCTGAAAAAACTGACTTTCTTCAGTCTCTTAATTGTTATAAGTAAAATCAATCAATTGAGACCTGCCGCTGAGTAATAAATTCATTTTATTTTAGGGTCCGTTGACCTTTGCGGATTAAAATTTGTTCAAACTAGGGGCGATTTAATCACGGCGCGAGGTTTGTAACCTAGTGGGCTAAGTAAAAACCGAGCAAAGCTTCCGCGTCCTGCTCACGCCCCTTACCTACATCCATGTAGGCAACAAAGAGTCAATCGCCCCTAGGCAGAACCCTTCGAGCAGCGCATGTTTGGCATTGATGCTACGTTATCGCCTATTTATGGGGAATAACCACACCACATAGGCTCTGCCTTGCCTAAATACCAAACACACTGCTGCAAATTTAACCTTGAAAGATAAACAGACCCTAATCAACCACGCTCACTTTACTTAACTTAAATAACATCATAAGCTCAGGCAACAGGTCAGAGGAGTGCAAAATGATAAAGTTAGAAAAACAACAAGGCATTGCAATTGTCACACTAAGCAGAGCTCAAAAACAAAATGCTTTAAGCTTTGCTATGTTTGTTGAGCTTAATAAAATAATAAAAAAGCTTAAAAAAGATCGCAGCATCCGCGCCGTAGTTTTAAAAGGCGATGGCGATCACTTTTGCGCGGGGTTAGATATAGCCGCAGTTATGGCGTCGCCGCTTAATATTATTAAATTATTATTTAAATGGTTACCTGGCAATAAAAATTTAGCCCAGCGGGTAGTGTTGGGTTGGCAATCGCTTAGCGTGCCGGTTATTGCACAAATTAATGGCAACTGCCTTGGCGGTGGATTGCAAATAGCACTCGGCGCTGACTATAGAATAGTGCACCACGATGCCCAATTTGCCATTATGGAAGCGCGTTGGGGATTATGCCCAGATATGGGGGCTAATGTTGTAATGAGCGGTTTAGTAAAACGCGACCAAGCACTATGGCTTGCCAGCCATGCTGATCCTATAAGTGCACTACAAGCAAAAGAGCTTGGCTTGGTCACTCAAGTAACTGATGACACCGAGGCCGCCACACAAAAAATGTTGGAAATACTATTAGCCCGCTCCCCCGACACTCTGGCGGCAATTAAGCGCGTTACCCAGCAAAGCTATAAAACTCAGCAACGCAACATACTCGCCAAAGAAACCTTTAGCCAAATTAGATTATTACTTAGCCCAAATACCAAAAAGGCAATTGCTAAAGCAAAGGGTAAAACCGATATTCATTATGCCAACCCTAAACGCTGGTAAGATGATGCATGCATAAATAACAGGGATTTGTTAAAGTTAAATTCCTGACTTTCCAATGAGCTCTCTAATGAAATATTTGTTAAGTAGCGCAATTATTTTACTCTGCTTAGCGGCGGCTAAATTCATTATGCACAGTATTGGCGGCAGTTTTCCTGCGCCTTTACTAGCAATGGTTATTTTATTGCTGCTACTGTTAACTGGCATAGTAAAAGAGCATCAATTAAAGCCCTGCGCTTCACCTATTTTAAATATTATGCCCATCTTTTTTATTCCTGCGGGGGTTGGCTTTATTGAGCACCTTGGCTTAATAAAGTCGCATTGGCCTTTTTTAGTTGCCATTGTATTGCTAGTCCCTATTAGTACCTTATTGTTAGTGAGTAGTGTTATTGCCTACTTTAAAGGACGCGTAAATAATGACTGAGCAACTAAAATCGCTAACAACACAACTAACCCCAGATTTATGGTGGCTTAGCGTACCGTTTATTATTGCGCTGTTTTTATTATTAAGGCTACTTAACCAGCGGGTTAAGCATGTTATTTTAAAATCACTTACTAACCCTGTATTTTTAAGTATAGCTATTATTGCTTTACTCTTGGTTAATTTAAACTTGCCTTACACTAAATTTGCTAGCCACAGCCAATTACTAAGTTGGCTGTTAGAGCCCGCTATTGTGGCACTAGCATTACCTTTATATCAGCAGTTTGTTCATGTACGTAAAAACTTACTCTTAATTGTAACCACTTGTAGTTTAGGGGTTATTAACGCCACTGTAGTGGCTTTTTTACTCAGCATGATATTTGCTGTACCCACACAACTTAGCGCCTCAGTTGCAGCATTGAGTGTAACAACCCCTATAACGCTAATTGTAACCGAGTCATTAGGCGGTATTGACTCGCTCGCCGCTGCCTTGGTTATTTTTATTGGTTTATTGGGTGCTTTATTTGGCTTTATACTTTTTAAACTAATTAAAATTTATAACCATGAAGCGCAAGGCGTTGCCATGGGTACTGCCTGTCACGCTATTGGCACCGCAGCAGCATTGGTTGAGCATCCTAAAATAGGTGCATTTTCATCGGTTGCCATGGCATTAAGTGCGCTTTTAACGGCTGTAATAGTACCGTTTTTATATCCAATCTTAGTCAACACTTTGCTATAGTTAGCAAAAATATTTAACAGCCATCTTAAGAGCATATATGATCAGCCCAGAAATAGAACAGTTTGAAAAATACTACGCCATGCTTACCGAGTATTTAGTTACCTATAGCATGCAAATTGTAGGTGCTATTTTCATACTCTTAATTGGCTTATGGGTTGCGCAAAAGCTTGCCAACGTAGTGGCTAATTTAATGGCTCGCCATAATATTGACGTCACGTTAACTAACTTTGTGAGTAACCTAGTTAAAGTGTTGCTCATAATAATTGTCATTATTATTGCGCTGGGCAAAATAGGCATTAGTGTTACCCCTTTCGTGGCCGCTATTGGTGCTGCGTCGCTTGGTGCGGGTTTGGCAATGCAAGGTATGTTGTCTAATTATGGTGCTGGCCTTGCTATTATTGCTACTCGCCCTTTTGTGGTTGGCGACACCATAGAAGTTAAAAATGTCAGCGGGCAAGTTAAAATAATAGAGCTGGGGCATACAGTACTTATTGACGAAGAAAAGGTAGAAATAACCATACCCAATAAGCATATTCTCGGTGAAATACTCCATAACTCGTTTAAGTTTTCATTGGTAAAAGGCGAAATAACCATTGCTTACAACGCGTGCTCAAATACCGCTGTTAAATTAATTGAAGATGTTGTGAATGGCCATGAGCTTGTGGCTAAAGTGCCCAATGCACAAATTGGTATAGAACGCTTTGCCGACAATGGCGTAACTATTAGCTACCGCTACTGGGTACCAACCACTAAAATAATCGAAACCAAGTTGGCTATTAATGGTGGGGTTTATAGCGCTATGAATAAAGCGAATATTGAAATACCTTTACCGCAGCGCATTGTTAGTATTATTAAAAGTGATTAATTTATAAACCTAAACCGTTTAAAGCGGTTTAGGTTTATCTATACTGGGGTTTAATTCAAGTTTAGGCGCACTCATACCTTTTAGTAATCGGCCAAAAATATCAGCCCCAGTAATAATGCGTTTTTCATCGCCCCATACCAGTACTACATCGTGCTCAATTGCCCCATCGAATGACTTGTCTAATGAATGACTGGCGCGAATTTTTAAAATAACGTCACTTAAGCGCATACTTTCATCGATCACTATTATTGGTCTGTGGCAAAAGTGGTACGGATCAAATGTGTCTGGCTCAAACAAAGCTGCGCGTAAAAAGCCATCCGCATCAACCACTAACAAAGGATCACCAGCCTGATTAGTAATAATTACCCAGTTGTAACCAGACTTGTGCAGTTTGCGTAAAAATTCATTATCGGCACTGAGTGTTAGTTCAGGAAATATTGGTAAATCAAGCTTGGTTGGTAACGCTATGATTGAGTCGGGATCTATCACTTCGCCTTCTTGAGTAACACTAATTTCATCTAAACTAAAAAAGTTAAGTGCACCAATACCTTCTACGTGCTGTACATCGGCTTCTTCAGCTTCTATGTGCTTACGAATAATGCCTCTGAGCTCACTCTCTGCAAAGTAGGTAATACCTTCTTTGCCTAACCAAGCATCGAGTATTAGCCCTGTAGGCTTAGCAACGACATAAAACAGTAATTGATAAAACTTAATTAACGGCGACAACATGCTGGCCATTTTTAACGCATTACGTGAAAAATACGCCTGTGGTGTAATTTCGCCAATAATAGTAATAGCAATAGTTGAGAATAAAAAAGAACTTGCACCCATTAATACCGAGTCAGAAAGTAAGGTCAGCAGTACGTTAATACCTACGTTTCCCCACAAAATAGTCGAGAGTAAAAAGTTTGAATCGTTACGCAGTGCCATTACTTTTATCGCAGCGGCGTTACCTTTACTACTTTCCATTTCGAGTTGTAATCTACTTAGCGAAGAAAACGCCAAGTTTAAACCCGAAAATATTGCTGACTGCGAAATACACAGTGCAATAGCACACCAAATCATGACATCAAAAGTCATTGTTTTTCCTATTTATTTACGCGTTCCTTGCGATACAAGGCACTATAACAGTAGCAAACTACCTAAACCTAAAAAGGTAACAAAACCAACTATATCGGTTACTGTAGTTAAAATAACTGAGCCCGAAAGCGCTGGATCTATTTTCATTTTATCTAAAATAGAAGGGATCACTACACCGGCTAACGATGCTGCAACTAAGTTAAGCAAAATAGCCACGGTAATAGTAATACTTAGCATAACGTCGTTAAACCACAAAAAGGTCAATGCGCCAATAACAAAAGCCCATACAAAACCATTTACCGCGCCCACTCTTAGCTCTTTTTTAAGTAGCGCTGCGCGGTTAGAGTCGGTTACCTGGCCAAGTGCCAAGCCACGTACAATAACGGTGAGCGTTTGACTCCCGGCAATTCCGCCCATAGAGGCTACTATTGGCATTAATACCGCTAAAGCCACTACTTGCTCTATAGTTGCACCAAACAGGCCAATAAACCACGAGGCTAAAAATGCAGTCGCCAAATTTATACCTAACCAAATACCTCGGTTTTTAGCACTTTTTCGCACACTCGCAAATAAATCTTCGTCTTCACGCAGACCACCCGCTTTAGCGGCAGCCTCGTCGGTTATTTCTTGGCGTAACTCATACGCTGAAGCAATGGTTAAACGGCCCAGTAATTTGTTATCAACATTAACAACCGGCATTGCCATTTTTTCGCTATGAATAACCACTTCCGCAGCTTCGTATAAATCATCATCTGCATGCAGCGATACATAGTCATGGTTTGCTAAAGTAATTAAACTGTCGTTGTCATTGGCTTTTATTAAATCATTAATTGCCACTTCACCAATTAAACTGCCCTTACGGCTCACTAAATAAATAACCTCTGTGAACTGCGGCAACCCTTTATGGAGTAACTTTTTAGCGCCTCCCGCGGTTAACTTTTCAGACACTTTTAAAAAGTCAAAACCTAACCAGTGACCTATTTGCTCAGAAGGGTATTGTTGCGCTAATTCATATTGCTTTGTTTGTGCTTCATCGAGTTGTTTTTTTGCATACTCAACAAATCGCTCAGGAATTACTTCTTCAAGCTCAAGCAGTTCTTCTACATTAACTTCGTCTAATAGTTTAAAACCCTCGCTATCATCTAAAGTTTGCAGTAACCATAAGGTGCTGTCATCGCTTAAATTAACAAATATTTCGTGTTGCGTGTCTTCATCTAACAACTGCCAAATTTCAAGGCGCTGCTCTTTAGGTATTGCTTCAAAAAGCAATGATAAATGCTCAGTTGATAATGTTAATTGTGCGTCTATTAATAACTTATTTTTGCGCTCTGTGGTGTCGCACTGTAATAAGTCATTTATGAGTTGGGGTAGTTTATCAACCGGATACTCAATCATCTTAAGCCTTAAAGTTTAGTAGGTTATATTAATAAATAGTCACTTATTAGTATGTATTGCTATTAGTGTAACGTAGCGGGCATAAAATATTGAAAAAATATGCAAACTCATCCGCTTTTTTCGCATTGTATGCGTAAAAATAACCAGCGGTTAATGTTTTTTATTATTTTTTAAATTTAATTATACAAGCACAATCACGACTTACTTTTGATATGATTTCAGATGCTTAAGTGTAGGCAATTTCATACATCTTCATTAACTAACCTGAACTCTGGTTAAGAGATTTACTAACGTATTGAATCGTATTTATATTTAATTTTATTTTCTCTAGCCAGAGGTTTTCAGTGAAAAAAAGGCGAATTTACGCGTCAATAGCTGGCCTATTGCAAGTAAATTCAACGCAGTTAGCGCTGAAAATAGCTGCTTGAGATAAGTTTATTATCCGGAGCTCAGGTTAACTAGGAAGGATGTTTTGCAGCAGGCAAAATAAAAGCCGTAACTAAAAATTACGGCTTTATAAATGATTAAATTTAAAAATATGTCTTAAATTTTAAACTGCCCTACCAACTCGCCTAAGCTTTCACCACGACCAGCTAAATGTAAACTTACCGATGACGTTGTTTTACTTGACTCTGTTAGGTCATTTACAATTTCTTGAATAGCAAAAACATTACGGTTTATTTCTTCGGTTACACTACTTTGTTCTGTTGCAGCTGTTGCTATTTGGGTACTCATATCGTTTATAGTGGTAACCGATGTAGTAACCGCGCCTAAGCTTTCTGAAATAGCACGTGATGACTCAACTGAGCGATTACAGCTTTGCTGACTTGCTTGCATAGCGTTAACCGCCGCAGTAACTAAGTTATGTAGCTCACTAAGCATTTCGCTAATTTCTAACGTACTTACTTGGGTACGACTTGCTAAGCTTCTTACTTCATCAGCAACTACTGCAAAGCCTCTGCCCTGCTCACCCGCACGAGCCGCTTCAATTGCCGCGTTAAGTGCCAGTAAATTTGTTTGCTCTGCAATACCACCAATAACACTTAATACACTATTAATTTTTTTAGATTGCTCACTTAATGAATCAACCTGTTCTGCAGCTGTATTTATTTCGGCCATTAAGTTTGATACTTCACTTAAAGATATATCAACACATTCTTGCGCTCTTGCTACTTCTTGCGTTGCTGCCTGAGTTGACACCGCAACTTGGGTCGTATTTTGCGCCACTTCGTGAGAGGTTGCAGACATTTCAGTAATCGCGGTCGCGACTAAATCAGTTTCATGATTATGTTTTAATAACTTATCTTCAATCACCAAGGTTTGCGTATTTATATCTACTGATGCTGTTTTAACATCGTTAGTTACATCAACCACACTGGCTATAATACCGTGCAGTTTGCTCACGAATATATTAAACGACTCACCTAATTGGCCAATTTCGTCGTGGCTGTCAATTTCTAAACGTCTAGTTAAGTCGCCTTCACCTTTAGCTATGTCATCAAGGCTTTGCACCATTCTTTGTATTGGTTTAAGCATATGGTTGGCAGCAAATAAAGCACCCGCAATAGTTAATAACAAACAAAAGAACGCAATGATCAATAAGGTGGTTACTTTTTCGTTCATGCTTTTTTGCATAGATAGCTCAAAGCCTTCAAGCTCTGCTTCTATGTCGTCCATATAAGCGCCAGTGCCTAGCATCCAGTTGGTTCCTGGGATCATCGCTGCATAACCAATTTTTTCAACTAAGCCGTTGGTATTTGGTTTTTGAAAATGATAGGTAAATGCTCCGCCACCCTGGCGTGCTTGTGCAAGTAAGCCCACAATGATTTTTTTACCATTGGGATCAGTCATGGCTATTTTGTTTTGCCCTTCTATCGCATCACCTAACATGGCATGAAAAACACTCACGCCATTAGTGTCATAAATAAAGAAATAGCCGTCTTCGCCAAAGGTTAGTTTTCTTAATGCATTTTTAGCATCTTGCTCAGTGCCATTTGCAAGCTGGTGCTGTACTACTTGACTACCAATTTCAATTTCAGTTTTTAATAGCGTTTGTTTATCTTTTAATAACTTACTTTTAAAAGTGTCAAAGCTGTGCTGCTGACTTTGCATTTCTAAATAGTACGAACTTGATAAAAAGCTGACCAATAATAATATTAGCGGCAAAATAGCTAGTAGTAACAATTTGCTTTTCAAGCTTAAATTACTCATTTCTTCTCCAAATAAACACATTGCAAGCTGTAAAAGCCCTACTCTTATTTTGTAACTTAGTCGCTGCAAAATTTATAATTTACTCTAGCCCCCCTTCATCACATAAACGGCTAAGTCTATTTAATTTAGGTAGGTACTTACTTAAAAGTATAACTAATGGCTAGTGATTATAGTCGTAGTTACTTTGGTTTAATACAAAAAGACGCCATTGTCATTAATAAACCTAAGCTGAATAGTAATAAAGTTGCAACTTACTCTAGTATAATTAATAGCCTTTAAAGTAAGCAAAACACCTAATACAGGTAAAATATTTAATTAATTGCCGCAATGATGAGCAAGCACAACATAAAATGCTACTTACAATATAAACAATTTAAATTTGTTTAGTTTTTTTGCTTTTTGTAACATATAATTAAAGTATTAATACTAAATTCCTATAACAAATCAGGTACAATTATTCTAATTGCACCTTGGCTATTTATTAATTAAAACGAAGGGTTAATGAAGTATTTATTTTTTATACTGCTATTTATCACCGCAAATGTAACTGCTAAACCTGAGACTAATAATAGTATCGCTTTTTATTACTCTGCACCTATGCCCTTAGCTGAAATGACTTTTTATTCGCGTGTAGTAGTGCAACCCGAGCTAATAACCAAGCACGAGCTGAACTGGCTCAAACAGCGTAATATTGCTGTTTATGCTTATTTAAGTGTTGGCGAGTCGTTTTCAAAAAGTGAGTCCTCACTTAGTGTTAATCCTAATTGGAATAGCCATATTAGCGACTTAACTGCAGCGCAGTGGCAACAACATATACAAAATAGTGCGCTATCACTAAAGGCACGTGGCTTTAATGGCTTATTTTTAGATACCCTTGATAGCTACCAGCTATTAGACAAAAAACATAATAAAAGCGCCCAGCAAGCGGGTTTAGTTTTTATTATAGAGCAGTTATCAAACACCTTTAATAAACAACTCATTCTTAATCGTGGTTTTGAGCTTTTACCGCAACTTAAAGGTAGAGCTAACGATCTGGTTGCTGAAGGGTTATTTAGCCACTTTAACCCGCTAGATAACAGCTATAAGTTAACCAATAAAAATGATCAAGCATGGTTAAATGCTCAACTTCATAAAGCGCAAGACCTTGGTTTTAATGTACAAGTAATTGATTATGCAAAACCTAAGCAACGCCTTGCTATGGCGCAAAAAATTATTAATGCCGGTTATACTCCTTGGGTAACTGATGGCCACTTACAAACATGGGGAACATCTAATATAGCCCCAGTTCCACGTCGTATCTTAATTCCGTACAACAGTAATATTGAACCGCTTATATACACTACAGTACATTTAAACCTTGCTACTATGATTGAGTATTTAGGTTATATTCCCGATTATATTAATGTAGCCAAACGCGCTCTACCTGCAGTTGACCCAAGCTTGCACGCCGGTATTATTTCGTGGACTAGTTTTGATACCTTTTACACACCAACTATTACTAATTGGCTTGAAGCAAACTTAGGTGTAGTGCCTGAACTAATTTTAGGTGAACTCCCCTCATCAGCAAATAAGTTAATGTTGAGCCTTGGAGCCGAGCCGTTAGGTGTTACACCTTTAGGCCCTTATGAGCTGGAGAGTTTTACCCCTTGGCTAAAAGGTGAATCAAGCATACCGCCAGTTGTAACTAACCCGTACTTTCTTAAATTAGCCGCTAATTCAAAAGCGCTGATTAGTATAAAAGCAGCCGATGGCACATCGCTAGTACAAGGCACTAAAACCAAATATGGTGCGCTAGTGGTGGCTCCATGGTTAATAGACACCTTACCTATGGAAGGTAGCAAGTGGGTAACAGATCCTCGTACCTTACTCACAAAAGCAATGGGCCTGGAACCTATTTTAGTACCCGACACCACTACACAAAGTGGTCGGCGCATGTTAACCATACATATAGATGGCGATGGGTTTACCAGTGTTGCGCATTTTGCAAAAAAGCCTTATTCAGCCGAGGTCATTCTCGACAAAATAATTAAGCACTATAAACTACCTTTAACCTCATCTATTATTCAAGCCGATATTGAGCCCGGCGGTTTACACTCAAAAATGAGCCCTAAGCTTGAGCGCATTGCTCGGGATATATTTAAACTTCCTTATGTTGAAATTGCTTCGCATACTTACAGCCATCCATATTTTTGGACGGCACTAGCCGGGCGTAAAGATATAGACGAGGAAGATACTGATTATGGTTTAAAGCTAGATATACCCGGCTACAACACCATTAGTTTAGAAAAAGAAATTACCGATTCCATTAAATATATAAATGACAAACTAGCCCCAGCAAATAAAAAAACTGTGATTATGCTATGGTCAGGCGATGCAACCCCAGGGCCTAAAGCACTTGAGTTGGCACGTGATGCCGGAGTGCTTAATGTAAATGGCGGTAATACCGACGTAAATGCAGATAACCCAAGCCTAACGCATGTATCGCCTATTGGCCGACCTGAGCGCGATTTGTTGTATCAAATTTACGCGCCAATATTAAATGAAAACGTATACACAAACTTATGGCATGGCCCTTATTACGGTTTTAAACGCTTAACCGAAACCTTCGAAATAACCGAAAAACCATACAGATTAAAACCCTACACTATATATTTTCATTTTTACTCGGGTGAAGTCCCTGCCGGCCTTGATGCACTAAAGCATAATATTGATTATGTTTTGGCAAGACCAAACACCCCAGTGCATTTAAGTCATTACGCTAAAGTAGCAAAAGACTTTTACTTTTCAGCCTTAGCAAAAAATAGCGATGGTCAATGGTTATTTAGCTCTAAAGATATTAAAACCCTACGCGTTCCAGATGTTTTTGACATGCCAAATATTTCCCAAAGTAGTGGCGTGGCTGGAGTTACCCAAAAAGGTGACTATGTGCATGTAGTGAATAATATTGCACAACTTAGTTTTGATCATAGTAAAGAAAATAAAGCCCCCTATTTAGCCTCTGCTAATGTCATTATTGATAATTGGCAAGTAAATGGCCCAGTAAGCTTTACGGCTTGGGTACCGGCAACGCTTGATTTAATCAATGCACGTGCTTGCGTATTTGTTTCTCATTTAGGTGAGCGATACAAAGGCCTTACACGCGGCGATATTACACAATTTAAAATACCAGCAGGTGACTTTTTTGGTTATCTTAACTGCAACGCAGGGGTTTAATAATGACTAATAAAAAACGCCCTCAGTTAATTTCTTTAAAAACAATTTTAGTTATATTAGCCGTGAGTTGTTTTGCACTTTATGCGTTATTTCCGCGTACTTTGTTTTTTGAAAAAGAAGCTTTATCGCAAGATTACACCTTTGAAAAATCGTATTTAAATGCTGCGCTTAGTACCGATCCTAATAATGAAAAGTTACGTGCAAAGCTAATTGAACTGCACATAAAACTCAGTGAATATGCAGCTGCCACTAGTGAGCTTGAAAAACTACCTAAAAGCGACAAAAAATCACTACTTGAAATTCAGTTAATGTACGCTTTATGGTTAGCAAATGATGCAAAGAAAGATGACCGATTTGAGGAGCTATCGTTAAAAGTAGGTGCGCTAAAAAACTGGAACGAGCAAATACTTAACATAGCTAAAGCCCTTGGTTTACATGCTAAAGTGGCACTTTACTATCAGCAAAATGCACAACCCTTACTCGCTGCCGATTACTGGTTGAGTGCAGGGGAGCCTGCAAAAGCACTCGCAATATATAAAAATAATATTAATGCAGATATTGCGCCTAAAGCCATAACCACTGCACTGGGAGCAAATAACCCTGAGCAAGCCTATGCCTGGTGGAAAACATATGGCGATAGCACAAATATCAAACGCACCCTTTATTTAGCTAACCTAGCCGGTAATACCCAAGATGCCGCCAGTGCTATCGAAAACTTACTCAAGCAAGAGCCAAATAATAACGAATATCTAACTAAGGCAATGTATTTGCGCCTAGCCGATGGTAACACCCTAGGTGCTGAGCAATTATTAACACAGCTATTAATCAATAATCCAAACGATAAAGAGCTACGTTTGCTTAACTGGAAAATGAAACGTTGGCTAAATAAGCCAGAGCAAGCACTTGTAGAATTTAAATGGCTAATGGCCAACCATGCAGTTAACGTTGCCATGCTAACCGACAGCATTAATGACGCCGTGGCGTTATATTTGTACCAAGACGCCAACGATATTTTTCAATATAAAGCGCAAAATAGACAGCTCTCAGATAAGGGCTTCGTTCGTTGGATGCAAACTAATGAGTTTATTGGCAACCCAGAGCAAGAGCTCAATAATATAGAGCGTTTTGAGCAAATGAATGGCAAAAGCTTACTGTCGCAATATTGGAAAGCAAAAGTATTGCACGATACCGGTAACTTAAATGGGTTAAGAGCATTATGGCCTAGCTATAAAGGCCCTAAAAACGAAGAAGATTTATTATGGCTGGCACGCGCATTTTGGCTTGCAGAAGACTATAAAACTGCGCTCACTATTTTGCAGCAAAAACAACAAAGCACCGACGATGAGTTTTGGAGTGCCCGTGTTGATATGGCGTTAAGGCTGCAAAATAAAAAAGAAGAACTATATGCCTATGAGCAATTAAAAGAAATTAGCCCACTTAGTGTTGGTGACATGCAACAGTATCAGCAATTGCGCTTTGAGGGGAACCCCAAAGGCTTGCTTGAGTACCTATGGCAACAAGCACCACTGAGTGATAGGCAGCTTATTCAAGTTACGCAACTGAGCGTGCAACTTGGCGACGCTGACTCTATTGCTCGCGTACACAACGAACTTGAAAAACAGCGCTACAATAAACAGCTTTATCCAGCATGGTCTTTACTGTCGAATTGGTATCAAAATCAAAACGATTTAAATTCTGCTTACACCACTCTTAACAGAGCGGCAAAACTCAGTGAATATAACCCTGATGTAGTCCTTGCCCAAGGCTGGTTAGCGCTGCAAATGCACGACACCATAATGATAAAACGTATACTAGCTAACTATTCGCAAACTGAGCCTTCTTATAATTGGGCGCAACTTTTAGCTAGTTTATCTATTCATGAAAAATCGTATAACAGTGCATACTTTTATTTACGCCAATTAGCTATAAGTAACCCAAAAGATTTAACCACCTTAGTTAATTTAGCCGACGTTTTACAGCTGCTTGGTTATAACGCCAATGCCACTGAACTACATCATTACCTATTGCAGCATTTACCTAAAGATAAATACGCTTACCGAGGGCTAATGTACCGCTGGGCGGGCGCTATGGCAGTGCCCCATTTAATGCAATTTAACACTATGGATGAACTTGCACCCGACACTATTAGTGAGCCTGTTGCAAATTGGTGGCTAGCCAGACGAGCAGCAAAAAACTTAGCGCCTTGGCAAACTCTGCAGTTAAATATGATTAACGGTGAATTTAATAACGTTGAGCAACAGCTCACTGAAAACACTTTAAGTGAGCTTGATCAATTAAATGCATTGCTGTATTTAAAACAACCTTATGCCACCATGCAGCGTTGGTATGAAACGTTAACAAATGAGCCTACAGAGGCGCAAACTAGTTTATTACGCAACGCACGAAATGCTTATTTTAGAGCGCTTGAGGTAAACTTTTCGCCTGAAGCGGGCTTAAACAGCAGTCAATATGATGTAAACGTGTACTTTCCCTATGCAAAAGGCCAATGGAAATTAAGTATTAGTAACCAGCAAAACCTTAACAATAATGGCTTACTGTTCGCCATCGAAGATAAAATGACTTGGGGCCGATGGTATTTTGATGCCAAAATTGATACTCACCAAGGCACATTAGCGAGTCGTCAAGGGCTTAGCTTAGATACTCGTTACCAATGGGATTCGCGCACTCAAGTAGGTTTAAAGCTTGAGCATAATGTAGAAAACCGCCAATCTGAAACACTATTAAGTTTTGCCCAATTAGATAAAGCCACCGCATATATAAACTACAATATTGATGGCAGACAAAGCGTGCAACTTTCTGGTTCTGCGCTGTCTTTTTCACGTAGAAGTGATAACAGCAGCATAGTAAGCGGGCAAGAATACAATGCCCGATACCAATACAACATTTTAAAAGACCGCCCTGTATGGAGCGCCTACTTTAGCGCGCAATGGCAAGATTTTGACTCTGTAAATACCTTTATTAATAATGAAGCTAATTTATTGCCAATCGATCTTCAGCCTTTTAGGCGTTTAGCCCTAGGCACTTCATTTGCATCTACAGGATCACTAGAGCCACCTTATTTAGGCGCTAGCCCTTCGTGGTTATTTGACATCAGTACAGGCTATCAAACCCTTAACGACACCCTAGATATTTCAGTTTCAAGTGGTGCGGGTTGGTCTATTTTAGGCGATGATTTATTTAGATTACAGCTGGGTTATCAAAGTAGTAATAAAGTGGGTAACTCAGATACACAATTACAATTAGGATATTACGTACATTTTTAATGTTAGGAGAGATTATGTTTCGTTTAGTTATACCGTGTTTGGTATTAGTTTTATCAGCTTGTACAACCAGCCATGTGGCTGATGATGTTGAGCTTAGAGCAACAACAACAGTGGCATTATTACCACTTGTAAATCATGCACAAACACCGCTTGCTGGTGAGCGCGCAGAGGATATTTTAGCCAGTATTTGGCAGCAAAATAAGCTACCTACTTTAATTCGTGCGCCACGCACTAACAATAATGAACTACCACCGCTAGACGATCAATACCGTGTAAATAACGCAATGCAGTGGCTAAGCACGCAACAAGCTGATTATATTATAAGTGGTAGCATTGAAGAGTGGCGTTATAAAGCAGGACTTGACGGCGAACCTGTGGTTGCTTTAACTCTATCATTAACGGCTAGCGGCCAAACAACTCCACTATGGACTGGCACAATTGCTAAAAGTGGTTGGGGACGAGATAGCATTGCTGCGGTAGCCCAAGATGTCATAGCCGATTTACTATCTTACATAGAGGTTAGTGAGTGAAAACACATTTCTTTCGCCCAAGAGAGGTTCCTGAGCTACAGATATGGGCTGAGGTATTTATATTTACCGCGCTGGCTTTAGGGCTACCCGTGCTGTTTAACACAGCGGATCCCTTTTGGACGCAAGGTGGGTTTTCGTGGCCGGTTTTAGGCCCTCTGCTGGTAGCATTACGTTACGGCTTTTCAAAAGGCTTTATTAGCATACTAAGTTTGCTTATTGGCCAACTGCTGCTTGTAGAAACAGATATTTTAACGCCCCAAAGTGACTTTAATATTAACGCTATTTTAGGTTATGTTATTGTCATTATGGTCACTGGCGAGTTTAGAGATGTATGGGATCGCACCAATCAAAGGCAAACTATTCAACTAGAATATGTAACCGAACGATTAGAGGTGTTTACCCGTCAATATCATCTTATTAGCTCCTCGCATGATCGCCTTGAGCAAGTGCTCGCTGGCCATACGCTTAGTTTAAGAGAATCCCTGCAAGCAGTAAGAGAATCTATTGGGCAACTAGAAGAAAGGTGTCTAGATAAAGCCGCACAAAGTATTTTAAATTTATTTGTTGAATACGGAACATTAGAAAAAGCGGGTATATACAAGGTTGAAAACAACATCATTGTAGATCCGCCACTTGCTGCTATTGGTAAAATGAATACAGTATCCATGTCAGATCCGCTTGTCAGTGCTATGTTTGCAGAAAACGAATTAGTATCGGTAAAAGACGTAAAAGCCTCTTTAGGTGTAAGTCAGTACCATATTGCGATTCCAATTACAGATATTAGCGACACAGTTTATGGGGTTATATTAGTCGAAAAAGTGCAATTTTTTGCTCTTAAAAACACCACACTTACCTTGCTTGCTGTTATGGCTGGACACATTGGTGACTTACTCCGTCACGAAATAACTAATCCGGTAATGCAAGCCAATGAAGCGCCCTACTTTATTAAACAAGTAAAACGTGCAAATAAAGAGGCTAAACGCTATAAAATCCCATCGCATTTATTAAAAATAACAGCTACAAATATTAATCCTGAATCGCGTCAACTTATGAAATATTTAAGCGAAGCCCGCCGTGGTTTAGACATTTATTTGTATAACAACGAAAAACAAACATTACTGCTACTTATGCCTTTGGCTGATGAACTTGAAAAAGCAGGATTCATTGCCCGCTTAAATAGTTGGAGCAAAGGACGTACTGGCAAAAACCTAACTGATTTAGGTATTGTTATCGAGCAACAAATAGCATTGCCTATTAATAATGACGATTTAAAAAGATTGGTCGCATTTCATGATTAAAATTATCATTGCAGCCATCTTAGGGTGTATATGCGAGTATTTTGCATTACTGCAAATACTCGACACTCCCAACTGGCTAATTGTTACTTTACTCCATGCATTAGCTAGCCTTTTTTATGCTTTTATTAGCTATACACTCATTCCTGTAAAATACAAAACAACCCCATTTAGCAGTGTTTTGTTTTTATTTTTATTACTGCTTTCACTGCCCATACTTGGCATTATAGGTGTTGTATTTGCATTAAGCTTTGCCCTATGTAAACCAATCAAAAATGACGACATTGAAATAGAAGAACATAAAATCCCAGCGCTTCCCTTTGAAGCTAAAATGACTTCGGCAAATCCGTCTTATTCTATTGGTGGCTTAAAAGCTATTTTAAAACACGCCAGTGAGCCTAATAAGCGTTTAAGTGCTGTAATGTCTGCACGTCACATGAGTGACGCACGCGCTATTCCTATTTTAAAACTTGCACTTAAAGATCTAGAAGATGATATTCGTTTACTTGCTTATTCAACACTGGATGGTAAAGAAACTAAAATAAACGAAAAAATAAGCCAATATCAGCAAGAAATCACCTTAACAAGCACGCAACCCGAATTAGGTAAATTGCAACAGCAACTAGCTGAGCTGTACTGGGAGCTAAGTTATTTAGGCTTAGCCCAAGGCGCGCTAAAATCCTACGTACTAGAAAAAGCAGAGCTACTGGCTCTGCAAAGTGTTGAGCATGTAAAAGCCCCTGCCACCTTTGTGTTATTAGGCCGTATTTGTTTATCGCTAAACAAATACCCGCAAGCACTAACGCACTTAACACACGCTACAGAATTTGGCATGGCGCAGCGCCATGTATTGCCATATAAAGCTGAAGTCGCTTTTTACATGGGCCTATTAGATGATTGTAAGCGCTATTTAAATGAGCTCCCTAAACAACCTGAAGGTAGCGAACTACGCCATTTACAGGAGTACTGGCATGGCTGAAAAGAATGCTGACATATTACTACTTTTAGAAGGTACCTACCCATATGTACGCGGTGGCGTATCAAGTTGGGTGCATCAAATAATTGAAGGCTTACCACATTATAATTTTGAGTTGGTATTTTTGGGTGGAGCACCTGAGCACTACGGCGAAATTCAATACCAGCTACCTGATAATGTGACTAAATTACATGTTCATTATTTAATTGAAAATAATACCACTGAAATAAAAGCGAAGCATGGCACTAAATACAAGCAAGAACTGTTTGATTTTTGGCAACAGCTGCAAAGCTACTTTCGTGACTGTAACGACCCTATACCCACTGAGTTATTAAAATTTGCTTTTGAAACACTCGGCAAAAAAGATGGCATTAATGCAGCCGATTTTTTATATAGTGAGTCATCTTGGCAAGCCCTTTCAAAATACTATTTAAGCTATTGTGATGAATCGTCATTTATCGACTTTTTTTGGTCATATCGTAATTTATATAAGCCGTTATTTAAAATAGCAGAAATTGCTAGGGGCCTGCCAAAAGTAAAACTAATTCATTCCATATCAACAGGCTACGCCGGTATTTTAGGCTCAGGCGCCAGTGCAATAAGTGGTACGCCTTTTTTACTTACCGAGCATGGTATATACACAAAAGAGCGTAAAATTGATTTAATTCAAGCAAGCTGGATCAAAGATTCGGAGCAGAGCTTAGGTAAAAATTTAAATACCGAAATGGGCTTTATTCGGCGTATGTGGATCAACTTTTTTGAGCAAATTGGCCGTACAACGTACCAACAAGCAACTAAAATTATTTCTTTATACGATGGTAATATGCAACGCCAAATTAAAGATGGCGCAGAGCCGGCAAAAACGCTTGTGGTACCTAATGGCATTAAAACAGTGCGTTTTAAACAAGCCCTGTTACAACGCCCAGAAAAAACGCCAATGGTAGTTGGTTTAATTGGTCGTGTTGTGCCTATTAAGGATATAAAAACATTTATACGCGCAATTAAAGAAGCACAATCTATTATACCCACCCTAGAGGGCTGGATAATTGGCCCTTTTGAGGAAGATCCAAAATATTATCAAGAATGCCAGTTATTGGTCGACAGCTTAGATTTAATCGACAATGTGAAATTTTTAGGCATGCAAAACATTGCTGAAATACTGCCTAAGTTAGGCGTTGTAGCACTCACCTCAATATCTGAGGCGCAGCCTTTGGTACTACTAGAAGCAATGGCTGCTGGCGTGCCTGTATTAGCCAGTGATGTAGGTTCTTGCCGCGAAATAATAGAAGGCGCAACCGCACAAGACAAAGCCTTTGGCAAAGCTGGCGAAGTGGTAGCAATAGCCTCACCTAGCGACACTGCTCAGCAAATAGTAAATATATTGCAAAACGAGCAAAGATGGCGCGAATATCAAAAAAGTGGCCTTGAACGGGTACAAAAATTTTATGATGAGAGCCATATGTTTGCTCGTTACGATAAACTTTATAAGGACACAATGGCATGGCCGGAATAGGTTTTGAGATACGTAAGATTCTCAAAAAAAACACCCTGCTTTCAGTATTTGAAGCTTACGGCTACGCTGGATTAATTGGCTCAGGCCCTTGGTTACTATCTATTATTGCTTTAATGCTTATTGGTATTTTAAGCTTGGGCATTGTGCTACCAAAAGTACTGATCATTCAATTTTTAACCTTAGTTACCTACATGATGGCCGCCTCGCTTATTTTAACTGGCGGCTTACAGCTATTATTAACGCGTTTTATTGCCGACCTACTTTTTACTAAAGATGATGGTCAAATACTGCCTAATCTACTTGGCGCGCAATTAGTTACCACCATAGCTGCGTTACTCGTTGGCCTTGCTGTGTGGCCATTATTGCCACTGCCAGTAGTGACTAAATTAATTATTTTAGGTGCATTTGTCGGCTTATGTAATCAGTGGCTCGGGGCTATATTTTTATCGGGTATGAAAGAGTACCGGCTCATTTTAGTTACTATGCTTAGTGGCTATTCTTTTATGGTATTACTGGCATATTTACTAAGAGATTGGCAATTAGATGGATTGTTTTTTGCTTTTTTTGCTGGCGAAGCGCTGTTATTTTTTAGCTTTTTATTTATGATTATTCGCCGCTACCCTGGTGATAAGTTAATTAGCTTTGATTTTTTAAATAATAAAAAAGTGTATTACAGCCTGTTCTTTTGTGGCTTGTTTTACAATATAGGTGTTTGGGCTGATAAAATTATTTTTTGGTACTCTCCTAGTACTTCAATAGAAATTATTGGCACTCTCAGGGCAAGCCCTATTTACGACTTACCCATATTTTTAGCCTACTTGTCTATTATTCCTGGTATGGCCGTGTTTTTAGTAAGAATGGAAACCGACTTTGTAGAGGAGTACGACCGTTTTTACACTGCAATACGCGAAGGTGCCTCTTTAAATGAAATTTATTTATTAAAAGATAATATGATACAAACTGCCCAAGGTGGTTTATACGATATATTTAAAATTCAGGGTATTACCGTAGCTTGCTTATTACTTTGGGGTGAGCAAATACTCACTTTTATAGGCATAGATCCTAACTACAAAACCTTATTATTTATCGATGTAGTGGGTGTGGGTGTACAGGTTATATTTTTATCAATACTCAATATTTTATTTTATTTAGATAAACGTTTTACTGTGCTGGTACTCGCAGCAATATTTTTAGTCGTAAATGTTGTTTTTACCTATTTATCGGTTGCACTTGGACCACAGTTTTATGGCTATGGCTTTGCATTTGCAACTATTATTAGCTCGGTTGTGGGTTTGTTTTGGTTATCTAAACAGTTTGAAGATTTAGAATACGAAACCTTTATGCTGCAATAATAAACGCTTAACATTTTAGGCTATTTGCTTAAACCAAGCTTATAATGCCAAAACTAATAAATAAGTGTAATAAACATAAATTGATTATTACACTTATTTCTCCCAATAAAATTCTTTTATAAAGGAATATTCAATGGCTTTTGATTATGGATCGATTGATCTTGGACTTAAAAACCCCTTCAAGCTTGAAGGTAAAGTAACCGCACTAAGAGGTGCTATAGAGTCAATTACCGGCATTACGCTGCTTGTTGTTGCTGCAGGGTTAGTTAAAGAAGATGCAACTGCTGGGTGGATCTTGATGCTTTTTGGGATGATTATTTTAGGGTTTGGCATTGCTTCACTCTCAACAGGTATTTATGCCACACTAAAATACTTTGTTGGCCGTAATCACCCTACGTCACTGGCTTATAACTACAGTAAATCGCAAAGCTCTACCGCAAAAGAAGAAAAAAAAGAAGTTGCCTATAACGACCAAGAACTAGAAGAAATGCTTATGGGTCGTAAAAACATTACTTTTAAAGAGCCTAAAGGCTTTTTATCTCGCTTGTTGCATAGCCTTATTCCTAAACTAATGTTTTTACCCTACCCGATGCGTAATATTGCCCAGCAATTATTTGGCTCATGGGTAAGTACCTTTGTGGCACTTATTGCGTATGGACTGGTAGCTTTTGTATCTTTGTCGGGCTTTACCGGTGAAGCAGGCGAATTAGCATTTCCCATATACAGTAGCATTTTAATGTTTTATGTATTGTTCTCATGGCGCTCGGCAGGTAAACCAACCACTCGCAATGCTGCAAGAGAAATTGAACCACTTGGTGGTGGTGCACTGGCTAAAATTATTTCGCTATCGTTTATTTTACCCATTATTATTGGCCTTTCTATGTCGTGGTTAATGCAAGAACAACACATTAGTAAAGCGCAAATAGATGTTTGGTTTGAACAATTACCCAACCTACATGCGGGTATGTATTTAGTCGCTATTATTATTTTAGCCACCTTGAGCTGCGCACTGGTTTTTACTATGTTAAAAGCACGATTAAATAGCATAACACCAAGCACTGAGGTATCTGAGCTGCGCGAAAACTGGCAAGAATCTGTACACCCTACTGAAATTTTTATTAATTTAGATAACCTAGTAATGGCTAACCGTCGTTATAAAGAAGTGCCTAATCGCGTATACCGCGAGCTCAACCCACAACTGCAAGAGCAAGTAGAAGGAAAAGGCGGCTTTAAAGGCGAAATAATTCAAGAAATACAACCTAAACTACATGAGCTAGATTTAGGTAAAGGTTTTAGTATGGCTAGATTATTGGCGCTACTTAGTGGTAATTTTCTGTATTTAATCGCGCTTATTTTCACGGTATTATTAGCCTACTCTTTCATCGATATTTATCGTTATATTGATAGCGCAAATATCAATTCAATAGAGCAAGCACTTAATAATCGTCATATTTCACCTATCAGCGAGCTAGTAATGGCAAGCGTACATTTATTACTGATAGGTGTATTAATTAAAGCCTTTGCTCAGCTATTAAGTAGCAATGCACATTTGTTTTTTGCTGAAATGCAATTTGAATCACTTCTGGTCTATTTTAAATGTGAAGGTACATTTACTGAGTCTAAAATATCAACCGGTACAGGTATTCACGACAGCACTCGCTCTGAAAACACCTTAGTACGTAGCAGCATTACCCCTTGGGTTATTGTTTCGCGAATAGTAACCACCACTTTTGCAGCAACAGGTATGAAAAATCTTGAGCATCCACGCCATATTATGGAAATGCACAAAGACGAAGGTCAGTTACAAGCAATTAAAAACGATGTGATTGCGTTCTTAAAAGATCGCGAGTCAATAGCCTCAATTACCAGTGAGCGTGATTTAGGTAACGCGTCGCAAATTCATCAGCTTAATCAGCAAACACGCGCTATGCCAACACAACAAAGCGCAATTACAAAAAATGATGAAGAAGCCGCCGGCTTTATCAGACAACAAGATGATTTAGCCTCAGAAACCAAGTCATAACACAGTAACTTAATTATATATCAATGCCACTGGCAATCAGTGGCATTTTTAACAGCAACTATACCTTTTGAAACCCCAGTTAACTTTGCTCACTTTAATGTCATGCTTGTTCTAAATTAAACCTTGTAACAACACACAAAGCCCTTGCTTTATGCGCTAAAACGCAAATAATAAAGCAATCTATAATTGGGTAAGAATGAGAGAATGAGCTACATACTAACCACACAATGCGCCGATGATGTAGGGCTAATAGCCAAAATCACCGGGCTTTGCCACCAGCATAATTTAAATATTACACGTAATAATGAATTTGTAGACAAAGACGCTAAACGCTTTTTTATGCGTACAGAGCTCACTGGTGAGCCACAAAGTAACTTTTTACCACTACTACGCGAAATACTACCTGCAGACGCTAAAGTAGCTTTACACAATGGTACAAAAACTAAAGTTGTGTTACTTGCTACTAAAGAAGCACATTGCTTAGGTGGCGTATTATTAAAGCAATTCGAACAAGCGCTAAATATTGAAGTGCAAGCCGTTATAGCAAACTACCCTATTTTAGAGCCGCTTGCTAAAGGGCTTAATGTCCCTTTTCATGTTATCTCTCATGAGGGATTAACGCGCAGCGAGCACGATCAACAAGTAGGCGATTTAATTGCCAGCTATAACCCTGACATTATTGGTTTAGCTAAATATATGCGTATTTTAAGCCCTGAGTTTGTACAACGCTTTGAGGGCAAAATTATTAATATTCATCACTCGTTCTTACCCGCTTTTATTGGTGCAAAACCTTATCATCAAGCATTTGAACGTGGCGTAAAAATCATTGGAGCCACAGCTCACTTTGTCAATAACGAGTTAGACGAAGGGCCTATTATTTTGCAAGATGTTACGCCTGTAACCCACGCAGAAACTGCAAAAATGATGGCCAATATGGGTAAAGATGTAGAAAAAACAGTATTTTGTAAAGCGCTACAACTTGCCTCTGAGCATAAGCTATTTATTAACGGTAATAAAACCGTGGTGTTTTCGTAAAACAAAAATGCCAGCAAATTATGCTGGCATTTTTAAACAATTAAATAATACTTATTGTATTACCCAGGTACTATTAAGGCGTGTAATAAGTGGGTGATCCTGGCCCTACTGGCATACCCAATACAAATACCCATAAATAAAACAAAACAACCCAACCAACAAAAAATATCATACTGTATGGCAACATAGTGGCTACCAGTGTGCCTATACCCATATCTTTTTTGTACTTAGCTGCGACAGCGAGGATCAAGCCAAAATAGCTCATCATTGGCGTTATTAAGTTAGTAACCGAGTCACCTATACGATAAGCCGCCTGAATGGTCTCTGGCGCGTAACCAACTAACATTAGCATAGGTACAAAAATAGGCGCGGTAACAGCCCATTGCGCCGAAGACGACCCTAAGCTTAAGTTAACCAATGCACACATTAATATAAATAATACAAAAACTTCGGGGCCAGTTAAGTTTAAAGCTTGCAGTAATGCAGCACCGTTAATTGCTAAAATAGTGCCTAAATTGGTCCATTTAAAAAACGCGACAAATTGCGCAGCAAAAAACACTAGCACAATATACATGCCCATTGAGCTCATACTTTTGCTCATCGCATTAATTACGTCTTTGTCGTTTTTCATGGTGCCAACAACGCGCCCATATACAAAGCCCGGAATACCAAAGGTTACAAAAATAAACACCACTATGCCTTTCAAAAAGGGCGAGTGGGCTACTAATCCTGTTTCGGGGTTACGTAAAATGCCATCGGCTGGCACTATGGTCCATGCAAGTAGCAGCGATACAACTAATAACGACACCCCTGCCCACTTTAAACCCGACTTTTCTTTGGCCGTTAACGCGGCAATATTATTTTGTGCAAGATCAGCACTGGCCTCTTCAGGATTATATTTACCTAAACGTGGTTCAACAATTTTTTCAGTAACTAGGGTGCCTAAAATCGCAATTAAAAACACCGACACCATCATAAAATACCAGTTAGCTTCTGCGCCTACTTGGTAAGTTGGGTCGATCATTTGCGCCGCTGGTGTGGTAATGCCTGCCAGTAAGGGATCTATTGTGCCTAATAATAAGTTAGCACTATAACCACCCGACACCCCAGCAAACGCCGCTGCTAAGCCCGCTAATGGATGACGCCCTAAACTATGGAATATCATTGCAGCTAATGGAATAAGTACCACATAGCCCAGCTCAGAGGCGGTATTAGATAAAATAGCGGCAAACACCACCATAAAGGTCACTAACCGCTTTGATGCGCCCATTACCATGCCGCGCATTGCTGCCGACAGCAGTCCTGAGTGCTCAGCAACACTCACACCAAGTAAAGCTACCAGTACCGTGCCCAGTGGTGCAAAGCTGGTAAAGTTAGTTACCAAGCCAGTTACAATACGCTGTAATCCCTCGGCACTAAGTAAGCTCACTACTTCAATAACACCATCGGGTTCGCGCCCAGGCGAGCCCTCAGGTCGAGGATCGATTGCACTTAGGCCAAACCAATCCGCCACTCCACTAAATACAACAATTACGATACAAAATATTGCAAATAAGGTGATGGGATGCGGTAGCATATTGCCTAAAAATTCTACGCCGGCTAAAAAGCGGTTAAACCAGCCTTTATTTGCGCTTTCATTACTACTTTGGGCCTTGGAGTCTAAAGAGTCTGACATACCATGTTCTCTTAATTATAAAATGCCCGTAAGCTAGCATTATTTTTATAGGAGATCATGTAATAAAGGTGAATGGCTTGTGATAATTGCGTATATAAGCGTAAATAAGACTAAAAAAGAGGCTTTGTGCCTCTATTCTATGCATGGTTTTATATTTGCTCTATAGGTGCTAATTGTAGTTTTGCAGCAATTAATACCGCTTGTGTGCGGTTATATACGCCAAGCTTTCTAAATATGGCGGTAATATGCGCTTTTACAGTGGCTTCTGAAATATGTAACTCATACGCTATTTGCTTATTTAGCAAACCTTCGTGCAGGTATTGTAAAACACGGTATTGTTGTGGGGTAAGTGAGGCAACTTGCGCTGCAATTTCTCGGTCTTCGCCTTGAATTTCGGCGACTTTATTTTTTAATTCTGTTGGTAACCAAGTATCGCCTTCGAGTATTTGATTAATTGCATTGGCAATATCATCTGATGATGATGACTTAGGAATAAACCCCATTGCGCCGTAACCCATTACTTTAGATACAATATTAGCGTCTTCACTTCCCGAAACTACCGCAATAGGTAAACTAGGATAGTCTTCTCTAATACGAATAAGGCCGTATAAATCACCATTACCTGGCATGTGTAAATCCAGCAGTAATATATCAAGATCTTCTTGCTCGCTTAACACCTGCAATGTACTGTCAAAATCAGATGATTCAAATACTTCTAAATCGTCAAATTTTACAGTTAGTGCACCCTTTAGTGCTTCACGAAATAACGGATGGTCGTCCGCTATTAAAAACTGACTCATGGTTCACTCCTAATAAATTCGGCTGTGCCCTATCTAGTAGAGCACAGCCGATATACTACGTTTAGAATCAACTTGTAATCAAGCTTTTAACGCGCATTTAACGATTTAATCGATTTTCAATTAACTCATCAACCACAGATGGATCGGCAAGTGTTGATGTATCACCTAGTTGTTCGTGCTCGTTGGCCGCAATTTTACGTAAAATTCGACGCATTATTTTACCAGAACGCGTTTTTGGTAACCCCGGTGACCACTGAATCATATCGGGTGACGCAATTGGGCTTAACTCTTTACGAACCCAGTTACGAATTTCTTTGGTTAACTCATCGCTTACCGTTATACCTTCGTTAGGGGTAATGTAAACATAAATACCTTGGCCTTTAATATCATGCGGATAACCTACTACAGCGGCTTCAGCTACTGCTGGGTGTGCAACCAGTGCGCTTTCTATTTCAGCAGTGCCTAAACGATGCCCCGAAATATTAAGTACATCATCTACGCGACCAGTGATCCAATAATAACCATCTTCGTCACGACGACAGCCATCGCCACAAAAATACACACCTGGGTAGGTAGAAAAGTAAGTTTGTTCAAAACGTTCATGATCGCCATAAATAGTACGTGCTTGCGATGGCCAGCTATCTAAAATAACTAAGTTACCATCAGCCTCACCTTCAAGCGTATTACCCTCAGCGTCAAATATTGCCGGCGCAATACCAAAAAATGGACGCGTTGCAGAGCCTGGTTTTAAATCGGTAGCACCTGGTAATGGGGTGATCATAATGCCACCCGTTTCTGTTTGCCACCAGGTATCAACGATAGGGCAATTTGACTTACCTATTTGCTCGTAATACCAGTTCCATGCTTCAGGGTTAATTGGCTCACCAACTGATCCTAAAATTCGTAAACTATTACGATGAGATGACGCTACAGGCTCATCACCTTTTGCCATTAAGGCACGAATAGCGGTAGGCGCGGTATATAAAATAGTAACACCATGTTTATCAACAACTTCGCCCATACGCCCTGCGGTTGGGTAAGTAGGTACACCTTCAAATACAACTTGGGTACAACCATTTACCAGCGGGCCATAAGCAATATAACTGTGCCCGGTGATCCAACCTACATCGGCGCTACACCAAAAAACATCGTCCTCTTTTACATCAAATATATATTCGTGCGTCATCGATGCATAAACTAAATAACCACCCGTGGTATGCACCACGCCTTTTGGCTGACCTGTTGACCCTGAGGTGTATAAAATAAATAACGGGTCTTCAGCGTTCATTACCTCAGGCTCGCACACAGGCTCTTCGTCTGCTACTAAATCGTGCCACCATATATCATGGTCGTGCCAATCAACATCACCACCGGTAAGTTGGTGCACAATAACATGCTCTATACTTGTTACAGACTCTTGCAACACGGCTTCGTCAACGTTTGCTTTAAGTGGCACGCAGTTACCAGCACGGCGTCCTTCGTCTGAAGTAATAACCACTTTTGCGCCCGAATCCTTAATACGATCGGCAATCGCAGAGGGTGAAAAACCACCAAATATAACTGAGTGAATAGCACCAATACGTGCACACCCTTGCATTGCGTAAATAGCTTGAGGGCTCATTGGCATATAAATAGCGACTCGATCACCTTTTTGTACGCCCAGCTTTTTTAAACCATTAGCAAACTTTGCTACTTCATCATGTAATTTTTGATAAGTAATATGCTCGCTTTGCGATGGGTTATCGCCCTCCCATATAAGCGCCACTTTATTGGCTTTTGTTTTTAAGTGGCGATCAATACAGTTATACGATGCATTAAGGTAGCCATCTTCATACCACTTAATATTTATGTGGCCTTTATCAAAGGTGGTGTTTTTTACTTTAGAATAAGGAGTAAACCAATCAAGGCGCTTACCGTGTTCAGCCCAAAAACTTTGTGGATCATCAATCGAGTGTTTATACATTTTATTATATTTATCGTTATCGACGAGAGCTGTGTTTTTAATATGCGTAGGAACTGGATAGATATTTTTTGACATCTTGGTCTCCATTTAAATTACTTGCCTTAGGCTTTTCTCAAGGATTACTCAGCAATGCGCTATTAAGTATTAGACCTTAGTTGTAAAGCTATTCTAATTACTAATTTGTTGTTTATAATCGCTGCGCTATTTATTACTTTTACATAAATAATACATGATGTTAAATGTAAGTAAATAATCACATTGTAATCATTACACCTTAGTCTTATAGACTAATAGATGATTGAGTAAATAGTGTACATATTTAAAAGTGCTTCACCTAAGTATTATAATATTTGCATTAATTAGCTTTAATTTTTATTTAACGAATAAAAAATCTTTAAATTAACTTTTATTCGTAAGTAATACTCACGCTATTAATACACTCTAAATAAAAAGCAATAATCAACACGTAGCCTATAAAGGACGCAACAATGAAATTTACCCCATTAAAAACACTTGCAGCAAGTGCTGTACTATGTGCACTTTCAAGCACAGCTTATGCAGCCACTGCAGCAAAAGTTGGAGATACTGAATTTACTTACGGCGGATATATTAAATTAGATGCTATGTGGAGTGACTATTCTGCAGGCGCACCAGCGGGCACTAACGTGGGTCGTGACTTTTATGTACCGAGCACAGTGACTGTAGGCCCAGACAATAGCTCTGACGCTGTATTTGATATGCATGCTCGTGAATCTCGTTTTAACTTTGGTACAGCCACATTACTTGATAATGGCAAAACCATTAACACCAAAATTGAAATCGACTTTTTAGCTTCTGCTCCTGGTGGTAACGAGCGTGTATCTAACTCTTACGCTCCACGTGTACGTCATGCATTTATTAGCTACGATGGTTGGTTATTTGGCCAAACATGGTCTAACTTTCAAAACGTTGGCGCACTACCTGAAGCACTTGATTTTATAGGCCCAGCAGAGGGCACAGTGTTTGTACGCCAAACTCAAGTTAAATACACTACTGGCGCTTGGTCTTTCTCATTAGAAAACCCAGAAAGCACCATTACAACTTTTGACAATAAAGCTGGTGTAATGGCTGTAACCGACGATGCTTCACTTCCTGACTTTACTGCACGTTATACCCATAAAGCTGACTGGGGTAATTTAGTAGTTGCTGCACTTGCCCGTCAACTTACTTATAAAGTAGGTGCTATTGATGCCGATGAAACTTCATTTGGTGTTAGTGCATCGGGTATGGTTAAACTAGGCGAAGACAACTTTAAGTTTATGCTTACACAAGGTAAAGGCTTAGGCCGTTATGTTGGTGTTAATGTAGCCCATGGTGCAGTACTCAATGGCGATGATTTAGATGCTATTGATTCAACTTCTGGCTTTGTAGCGTATCAGCATAAGTGGAACAGCCAATGGCGTTCAACTTTCTTATATTCATTTTTCAGTGCTGATAACAACACAGACTTACTCGCCCTTACAGGCGATCCAACTAAATCAAGCCAAAGCTACAGTGCTAACATTTTATACTCACCAGTTAAACGCTTAACTTTTGGTGCTGAGTTTAAGCATGCCGAGCGCGAGCTTGAAAGCGGTAACGATGGCGATATGGACCGTTTACAATTCTCGGTTAAGTATGCATTTTAAGCGTACATAGTTTACTTCCTTGAGCGGCTTTGGCCGCTTTTTTTTGTTAATTAATTTATAAGTCTCATCTGTTTTATCAACTTCATCACTCTTTATTAATCCCTATAGTACAAATTGTTATAAATAAAAATCAATAACGCAATTGCAAATCAATATCATTTAGATTAAGTTAAGCGCTTTATTTTTGAACCTTTTGGAAAACACCATGTCGTCCTCTAAAGTTTTGCGTTTATCTAAACTAAGCCTTATTACCTCTTTAATTTTATCTGGGCATGCATTTGCAAAAAACGATAAAAGCGAGCAGCAAATTGAAAAGATTGCTGTGTATGGTCAACATCATAAAAACTATATTACCGAAGAAGCACAATCGGCAACCAAACTAGGTTTAACCATAAAAGAAACTCCGCAGTCTATTTCAGTTGTTTCTCGCGCTTTAATGGATGATTTTTCACTCGATGATATAAACGCAGTGCTAGAAAGCACGCCGGGTGTAACGGTAGAGCAAATAGAAACCGATCGTACTTATTTTAAAGCCCGTGGCTTTGATATTACAAATTTTCAAGTTAATGGTTTAGGTATTCCACAAAGCTCGGGATCAATTCAAGGCAGCCTTGATACCTCAATTTACGACCGTGTAGAAATAGTTCGTGGCGCGAACGGTTTAATGACAGGTACAGGTAACCCTTCTGCTACTGTAAATATGGTGCTAAAAAAACCAACTTACACAACCCAAGCTAATGCATCTGTTTCGTACGGTTCATGGAATAAAAAACGCTTAGATTTAGATGTATCAACGCCTATTAATGAAGAGCATGCTGTTAGAGCTGTATTTACCAAACAAAAAGCCGACTCATATCTAGATCGCTACGAAACAGATAAAACCGTTATTTATTTAGCCTACGAGGGAAAGTTAACCGATAACACCCTGCTAAGTGTTAACTACGTTAATCAACAAAAAGATGCCGATAGCCCACTTTGGGGTGCACTACCACTTTATTATACCGATGGCACACCAACAGACTATGACGAATCAACTAGCACTGCGGCTGACTGGTCTTACTGGGATAACAGTGCCGAGCAAGTATATGTAACGCTTGAACAAAATTTATCAGCAACATGGGTGGCTAAAGCGCGTTACGCTCATGTTGAAAACGAGCAAGACTCTGAATTATTTTATGTATACGGTACCCCTGATAAAGACACCGAACTTGGCTTAACCGGTTACGCAAGCCGTTATGATTATAGCGATAAGCACGACTTATTTGATCTATATGCGAGTGGTAAATTTGATTTATTTGGCCAAGAGCACGACTTGTCATTGGGTGTTAGCCAAGCAAAAATGGATTACACCGAGCAATCTCTTTACGATTACACTACAGGGAATGGTTTTCCGGCAATGCCGTCACTTAAAACATGGGATGGTGTAATACCACAAGCAACACTTACAGATAGTATAAATGGTAGCAATATAACTAATGAGCAAAAATCTGCTTATATTTCTACTCGTATCAAATTAAGCGAACCTTTAAGCCTATTAGCTGGCGTGCGTTATACTGATTGGAAAACAACAGGCACAGCTTATGGCGTTGCGCAAACACAAAGTGATTCACAGCTAATACCCTACATTGGCACTGTGTATGATTTTAACGAGTCTTTATCGGCTTATGCAAGCTACACAGAAACATTTGTGCCGCAAAAGGAGCTTGATATAAATGCCAACCAACTTGCACCTATTACAGGTAAAAGTAGCGAACTAGGTGTTAAAGCCCAGCTTTTAGACGAGCAAGTTTTTGTAACACTTGCTTACTTTGATACAAAACAAGATGGCCTTGCTATCGCTATACCTAACTCATTACCCGACGATACTCGTTACTACGCAGCGGATGGTATTAACAGTAATGGTTTTGAAGTAGAGCTAAGCGGTAAGTTTACAGATGACTTGAGTGCAAGCATTAGCTTTAGTAATTTAAGCATTGATGGCGATGACACAGTAAAAGATTACACCCCTGAGAATCAACTCAAGGTTGCAGCAATCTATCAAGTTCCTTTCATTGATGGTTTATCGTTTGGTGCAAATTATCGCTGGCAAGATTCAACAAGCCGAGTCCAAGATACTAACAAAATCGCAAGCGTGACTACAAAGCAAGATGCCTACGGATTACTTGATTTAATGGCAACTTATAAATTGAGTGAAAATATAGGCGTTACTTTTAATATTAATAACACCACAGGTGAAAAATATTTACACAGCTTGTATTGGGCTCAAGGTTACTATGGTGCACCGCGTAACTACGCTCTATCTTTAAATTGGCAGTTGTAAATTTAAATCAAAAAAAACGCTAACCATTACTGGTTAGCGCTGCTTTAAAGCTCGGGTCAAATCAAGCTTAAATTATTTAATACTGCTTAAAGGTCAGCTTCATCACCTAACTTATCTTCACCATCGTCTGGCTCAATAGTTGCTTTAAGTAAAAGCATGTCGCGTAACTTGCCTTCAATTTCGTCTGCAATTTCTGGATTTTCTTTTAAAAACTTAATTGAATTAGACTTACCTTGGCCAACTTTGTTACCACAGTAACTATACCAAGCACCTGCTTTTTCAACAATTTTGTGCTTCACACCTAAGTCAATTAGCTCGCCTTGTTTAGAAATACCTTCACCATACATAATGATAAATTCGGCTTGCTTAAATGGCGGTGCTACTTTGTTTTTAACAATTTTAACCCGGGTTTCGTTACCAACAACCTCGTCGCCTTCTTTTACCGAACCAATACGACGAATATCAATACGTACCGATGCGTAAAACTTAAGTGCGTTACCACCCGTTGTTGTTTCTGGGTTACCAAACATTACACCAATTTTCATACGGATTTGGTTAATGAAAATACATAAGGTGTTCGAGCGTTTAATATTACCTGTTAGCTTACGTAATGCTTGCGACATTAAACGTGCTTGTAAGCCCATGTGCGAATCGCCCATGTCGCCTTCAATTTCAGCTTTTGGTGTAAGTGCTGCAACCGAGTCAATAATAACTACGTCAACCGCGCTTGAGCGTACTAACATGTCACAAATTTCGAGTGCTTGTTCGCCAGTATCTGGTTGCGATACAAAAAGCTCATCTATGTTTACACCAAGCTTTTGTGCATAAACTGGATCAAGAGCATGCTCAGCATCAATAAAGGCACATGTTTTGCCTTCTTTTTGTGCTTGTGCGATAACTTGCAAAGTAAGCGTTGTTTTACCAGACGACTCAGGACCATATACTTCTACAATACGCCCCATAGGTAAGCCACCTATGCCTAAGGCAATATCGATACCTAATGAGCCTGTAGATACAGATTCAATGTTTAACGCTTTGTTATCACCCAATTTCATAATTGAGCCTTTACCAAATTGACGTTCAATTTGTGATAAAGCCGCGTCCAACGCTTTTTGTTTGTTATCGTTCATTTTACTCTCCAAATCCAGCTAATGCGACAAGTATACTGTATGAAATCACAGTATCAAGTTAATTTTATTATTTTATCTGCTCTATTATAGTTTTTAAAGAAAATACAATAGCTTGCAGTCTAACCTGTGCTCTATCGCCGGTAAATACTTGTTTAAATACCAGCTGCTTGTCGTTAATGTGTAGTCCAAACCATACTAAGCCTACCGGCTTATCTGGGGTTGCTCCTCCTGGGCCTGCAATACCCGATACAGTAATCGCAATATCGGCATTAGTTGCTGCAATTGCGCCTAAAGCCATCTCACGCACCGTTTGCTCGCTTACCGCCCCATATTGCGTTAATGTGGCGGCACTTACATTTAGTAAATCTTGCTTTGCTTGGTTACTGTAAGTTACAAATGCACGGTCAATATAGGCAGAGCTTCCAGGAGTGTCGGTAAGTGCATAACTTACCCCGCCACCAGTACATGACTCAGCAGTAGTGATCCATAAGCATTTATCCGTTAAAATAGCGCCTAATTGCGCAGCAAGTGTTTTAATCTCTTGATGTAATTCCATATTCAGCCTTTGGGTAAATACATGTCGTTTGATCTTTATGCTCCACACACTATAAAACAACAAACCCCTATGATGCAGCAGTATCTAAAAATAAAATCAGAGCATCGCGATATTTTATTGTTTTATCGGATGGGGGATTTTTATGAACTCTTTTTTGATGACGCAAAACGCGCCGCTCAATTACTCGATATTTCGCAAACTCAGCGCGGTAAAGCCGGTGGCGATCCTATTCCTATGGCCGGTGTACCTTATCATGCCGTAGAAAACTATTTAGCCCGTTTAGTGCAAATGGGCGAATCTGTTGCTATTTGCGAACAAGTAGGCGATCCGGCTACCAGTAAAGGGCCTGTTGATCGCAAAGTAGTGCGTATTGTCACCCCTGGTACTATTTCTGATGAAGCCCTACTGCAAGAGCGCCAAGACAACTTACTTACCAGCGTATGGCAGAGTAAAAATGGTACTTATGGCATTGCTTATCTTGATATTAACTCGGGTCGTTTTAACGTTGTAGAAGTTAATACCGACGAGGCATTCACTTCAACTATACAACGCCTCGCCCCTGCAGAATTACTGTATAGCGAAAGCTTCGAAAATGTTCATTTAATTGAGCACATTAAAGGCGCGCGTCGCCGCCCTGAGTGGGAATTTGATTTAGACACCGCCCAGCATTTATTGTGTGAGCAATTTGGTACAAAAGATTTAGTCGGTTTTGGCGTTGATAAAGCCCACTGCGCCTTAGTTGCCGCAGGTTGTTTAATGCAATACGTTAAAGACACTCAACGTATTGCATTACCCCATATTCGTGCCATTACTCTTGAACACAACGAGCATGCCGTTATTTTAGATGCTGCTACTCGTAAAAATTTAGAGCTGACCGTTAATTTATCGGGTGGATTTGAAAACACGCTAGCGCAAATACTTGATAAAACAGCAACCCCTATGGGATCTCGTTTACTGAAGCGCCGTATTCATACCCCGGTGCGTAATAAAGACGAGCTAAACTCGCGGTTAAACGCTATTAGCGCAATTTTAGATGTACAGCTTTGTGGTGAGCTACACGAATCATTAAGAGAAATTGGCGACGTAGAACGTGTTATTGCCCGCCTTGCTTTGTGCACTGCTCGTCCTCGCGATTTAACTCGTTTGCGCAGCGCCTTACAAGCACTTGCACCGCTGCATACTTTATTAAACGATGCCAGCGATCCGCGCATTGCCAGCATTATTAAGCAATCGCCTGAGCTACCTGATTTACAAGCGCTATTAGAGCGTGCAGTAATCGAAAACCCGCCGGTACTTATTCGCGACGGTGGTGTAATTGCCCCTGGTTATAACAGCGAGCTTGATGAATGGCGTAACTTAAGCAAAGGCGCAACCGATGTGCTTGATCAGTTAGAGTTACGAGAGCGTGCACGTACAGGGATCAGTACCCTTAAAATTGGTTATAACCGAGTACACGGCTTTTTTATTGAAGTTAGTCGCGCCAATGCGCATTTAGTGCCTGCCGATTATATTCGCCGCCAAACACTTAAAAATAATGAACGCTATATTATTCCTGAGCTAAAAGAGCACGAAGACAAAGTACTTGGCAGCCAGTCAAAAGCATTAGCGCTCGAAAAACAGCTTTACGAAGAGCTATTTAGATTTATTGCGCCGCATATTGAGCAATTACAAATAATGGCAGCCGCCCTTGCCGACTTAGATGTGCTAAATAACTTAGCAGAGCGTGCACTTACACTTAACTACGCTAAGCCGATACTTTGCGATAACGACAACATAAGCATTAAACAAGGTCGTCATCCTGTGGTTGAGCAAGTAATGAAAGAACCCTTTATTGCCAACCCAGTAGAGCTAAATGCACAACGTAAAATGTTAATAATTACCGGTCCAAACATGGGTGGTAAATCAACCTATATGCGCCAAACTGCACTTATAGTGCTAATGGCTCATATTGGCAGTTACGTACCCGCAGACAGCGCTAAAATAGGCAATATTGACCGTATATTTACTCGTATTGGCGCAAGTGACGATCTCGCCTCAGGGCGCTCTACCTTTATGGTAGAAATGACCGAAACCGCCACGATTTTAAATAATGCCACAGCGCAATCTTTGGTATTAATGGATGAAATTGGCCGCGGAACAAGCACTTACGATGGGCTTTCGCTTGCGTATGCTACTGCCGATCATTTAGCGTCAAAAATATCAGCAAAAACCTTGTTTGCCACCCACTACTTTGAGTTAACCGAGCTTGCAGAGCAAACGCCTGGGCTGGTAAATGTGCACCTTGATGCCATAGAGCATAACGACACTATTGCCTTTATGCACACGGTACTTGATGGCGCAGCAAGTAAAAGCTTTGGCTTACAAGTTGCTGCACTTGCTGGCGTACCCAAGTCTGTAATAAATCAGGCAAAACAAAAGCTTAAACTACTCGAAAATCACCAAAGTGTCACCGCGCCTAATATTGAGCAGCAAGCATTTACCTTTAACAATCAAGCCCAACAAATTAGCCCTTCTGAAGTAGAATTGCAGTTAACGGCTATCGATCCTGATAATCTATCACCGCGACAAGCTCACGATTTACTCTATAAATTAAAAGCACTTCTTTAATTTACAAACAAAAAAAAGCTGAAGAATAAAACCTTCAGCTTTTTTACACATAACATGGTACTTTATTAAAACTTACGCAAAGTGCTCAAATAAACTCTCTGTGCTTAAGCCTTCTTGTTGCAAAATATCTTTTAAACGACGTAATGCTTCTACCTGAATTTGTCTAACGCGTTCACGGGTTAATCCTATTTCACGGCCAACATCTTCAAGCGTTGATGGCTCATAGCCTAATAAACCAAAGCGACGGGCTAACACCTCACGCTGCTTTGGGTTTAGCTCTCCTAACCAGTCAACAATGTGTTTATTCATATCGTTATTTTGTACTTCGCCCTCAGGACCAACATTGTTGTCATCGGCAATAATATCGAGCAAAGCGGTATCGTTTTCGCCGCCGATCGGCATATCAACCGAGGCTATTTTTTCATTCAAGCGCAGCATTTTGGTGACATCTTCAACCGGCTTATCTAAACAAGCTGCTATTTCTTCGGCGGTTGGTTCATGATCTAATTTTTGAGTTAGCTCGCGCGCGGTACGTAAATATACGTTAAGTTCTTTTACTACATGTATTGGCAAGCGAATAGTGCGCGTTTGATTCATAATGGCGCGTTCTATCGTTTGGCGTATCCACCATGTTGCATAAGTAGAAAATCGAAAGCCACGCTCAGGATCAAACTTCTCTACGGCGCGAATTAAGCCTAAGTTACCCTCTTCAATTAAATCAAGTAACGCTAAACCTCGGTTGTTATAACGACGAGCAATTTTTACTACAAGGCGCAAGTTACTTTCAATCATGCGCTTGCGAGACGCTTCGCACCCTTTTAAAGATTTACGAGAAAAAAACACCTCTTCCTCAGCGCTTAACAACGGAGAAAAACCAATTTCACCTAAATAAAGCTGAGTAGCATCTAAATTTTTAGTGACTTCTTCTTTGACAAAAACGTCATCATCCACAGCTTCAAGCAGCGGTGTTGAATCATCATCAACAGCAGTTTCATCTAATTTATTATCTACGAGGGTGTTTTTATCAACTTTTGCTGCATCAGCCATAAGACTTCTCCTGAGCAAGTTATCAATATCTTTAAAAATTAGGGAAGGTACTTAGCAGGATTTACAGCTTGCCCTCGGTAGCGAATTTCAAAACGAAGTGCCGTTACCGCAGATTCTGTATTTCCTATCTCTGCTATTTTCTGTCCAGCCTTAACTTCCTGTTTTTCTTTAACAAGTAGTTTCGAGTTGTGTGCATAAGCACTCAAGTAGTCGTCATTATGTTTTAAAATAATTAAACTACCATAACCTCGAAGCGCATTACCCGCATAAACCACTGTTCCTTGTGCGGCGGCTAAAACGGCAGCCCCTTTTTTATTAGCAATCTGTAAGCCTTTGTAGCCATTTTCCTTGTTCGAAAAGCGTTGTGTTATTTTGCCTTTTGCTGGCCAAAACCACTGCACTTTACTACTCGACAAATGCTTAGAGTTACTAATTTTTTTATTGGCTTGTTTCTGAACATACCCTCGTTGTTTAGGCTTATCAAGCTCTTTCTTTGATTTATTGTTATTTTTTTGTGAAGTTTTTGCGACTTTTTTAATAGGAGGAGTGTATTTTTTTGTCTTTTTGTATTTTTTTGCTATGGAAGAAAAGGAAATACTCTGCCCGGGGAATATTGTGTAAGGTGCTGGTATTGAATTATTTTTTGCTAAGGTTCTAACATCTTGGCCTGCACTAAATGCAATTGAATAAAGTGTATCGCCTTTTTGAACAGTATATTTATCGCCATTAATGTTAATTTTTCTGCCGTAATTATTAACATCATTATTTAAACTACTGACAGGCGCCGGAACATGGCTAGACGAGCAAGCAAAGAGCAAAATACTAATAAATAAAGCAACATAACATTTTATTTGTTTATTCACTGTATTTAGCTCCTTATGTTAATAACATTATTTTATAGTGCTTAACGTAATAAAATGTATGCAACTGCAATTAAAAGCACAACTGCCCATCCAAGCACTTCAATGTATTGACGTAATTTTTGCTCCATTTTAACACCGCCCCACTTCATCAGTGCAGCAACTAAAAAGAACCGAGCGCCTCGCCCTACTGCAGACGCAATTAAAAACGGCAAAAATGCCATTTGTAATACCCCTGCGCCTATAGTAAATACTTTATAAGGAATAGGCGAAAAACCGGCTATAAATACCACCCACACGCCATAGTTTTTAAACCAATCAAGTGCAATATCAAATTTATCTTGCCAGTGCATTTGTACTATAAGTGGCTCAACAACCGGTTCAAATAACCAAAAGCCAAGTAAATAACCTACTATGCCACCAACAACAGACGCTATAGTGGCAAAACTTGCAAACCGCCATGCTTTTTTAGGCTGAGCAAGCGACATTGGTGCCAGCATTACATCAGGAGGGACAGGAAAAAACACAGACTCTGCAAAGCTCATTGCAGCTAAATAACGCTCAGCATGACGGTGCTTAGCCCACACTAGAGCCATATCGTATAACTTAGTAAACAACTTCAAAATGAATTCCTATTCAATATCACCAGCGACTAGCGGTACAAATCTAACCGGCGCAATTATGTGTTCTGTGTAGTTATTGCCATTGCGAATAACCATAGTTAATTTTTGCTCTTGCTCGCCAATTGGGGCAAGTAACACACCACCATCTGCTAATTGAGCTAATAGATCTTGCGGGATTTTAGCCGCGGCTGCGGTGACTATAATGCCGTTAAACGGCGCTTGCGACTCCCAACCTTGCCAGCCATCGCCATGTTTCATTGCCACATTATATAAATCGAGCTGATGTAAACGGCGCTTAGCTTGCCATTGTAATGCTTTAATACGCTCTACTGAGTAAACCTTGGTAAATATTTTAGCCAGTATTGCCGTTTGATAGCCCGATCCAGTGCCTATTTCTAGCACCTTGTCGCGCACACCAGCTAATTGCAGCAGTTCGGTCATACGCGCCACAATATAAGGCTGCGAAATAGTTTGCCCTTGGCCTATTGGTAACGCAGTATTTTGATACGCTTTATGTTGCAGCACGTCACCCACAAATATATGTCGTGGTATTTGTGCAATCGCATCTAGTACTTGCGTATCCTCAACACCTTCACGCTGTAATAGCGCTGATAGCGCCTTGGCGCTGCGGGTATAATTAGCCAGCACGGTTTATCTCCAAATCAGCTAACCACTCCCCTACCGCTTTAATGCTCTCGTTAGCGGTCATATCAACACTCAGTGGGGTAACCGAGGCATAGCCATTATTAATTGCATGAAAATCGGTACCTTCACCTGCATCACTTTCTGTCCCTAAAGATCCGTACCAGTAAATATCTCGACCCCAAGGATCGGTTTGCTTGGTCATGGTTTCGGCTTTATGGCGCGCACCCAAACGCGTTACCTGCACGCCTTTTAATTCGCTTAGAGGAATGTCGGGTACATTAATATTTATAATTTGATCTTTTGGTAGCGGATGCGACGCTAAACCTTTAATAATACTTATAGTTACCGCTGCCGCCGTTTCAAAATGCTCGCCGTGGTGCGAACACAAAGACACCGCAATAGCAGGCAAACCTAAATGGCGTCCTTCGGTTGCTGCAGCTACCGTGCCTGAGTACAAAGTGTCGTCACCTAAATTAGCGCCGTGGTTTATACCTGCGACCACTAAATCGGGCATTTCATCAACAAGCTGGTTAACGCCTAAATGCACACAGTCAGTAGGTGTACCATTAACCGATATAAAGCCATTTTCAAGCTTTGTAGCACGCAGTGGGTTAAGCAAAGTTAACGAGTTACTTGCACCACTGCAGTTACGGTCGGGGGCAACTAAAGTGACTTCGGCAATTTGCATTAATGCTTGATATAACACCGCAATACCTTTAGCGCCTACACCATCGTCGTTACTTAATAGGATCTTCATCTTTGCTGTCCTTTTCTTTTCGCTCGCGTGGGCTTGCGTCTGTGTAATCCACCAGCTCACGTAATAATGCCGTAGCAAAACAGCCTTTTGGTAAACCAAAACTTAACTTCAAAGTGCTTTCATCTATGGTTTCTACGCTAAAATCTTGCGGGATTAAACGCAGCATTCTGCGCTCATTTTTTAGCCCTAACTCGCCTAAACCATCGCACCAATACTGATAAGGCCCAAGCCATACTTTTTCTTGTTCGGTGAGCCCTTTTTCGCTTTTACCTACCATAGGTGCCGACATCATAATATCGCCAGAGGCTAGGCGGGCAATATTTTCATCGCTAATAGCGTCTTCAAAAAAGGCATTACTGCCGCTGAGCATAAATACTTCACGGTGCATGGTTTTAGCTAAACCATGCTCCTTTACTCGTAAACTTACGAGTTGATTAAATACATGCGAGCGCGCTGCAGAAATAATAATACCGCGTAATTTTTTATCGCGAATACGCTCACCTGCAAACATTTTTTCAGCCATTACCAGGTTATGGCCATCACGGCCAAAGCGTTGCTCGCCAAAATAGTTAGGCACGCCACTGCGTACCGCATTAATACGGCACAAAATATCCAGAGGATCGGTAACATTGCGCAGCGTAATAGTAAATTTATTACCTTTATGACAGCCCGTTCTCAGCTTACGTTCGTGGCGTTGCTGCGATACAACAAACACGCTTTCGCTGTTTAAATCACTAAAATCAATCGGTTTTTTAATGGGTACTTTTACACTAAACCACTGCGAACACACTCCGTGGCGATCTTTCATCCCAGCATAACTTACATCGCGTGGTGATACTCCAGCTCGCTGCGCAATTAACTTTGCTACGTACTGGGTGTTTTCGCCTTTTTTTACTACTTGCAAACATACATGCTCGCCGCTACCGGTAAACTCAATGCCTAAGTCTTCATCTACCATAAAGTCTTCGGCTGTGGTTTTAAAGTCAGCTTTTGATAACGGTGCGCCGTATAAATAATTTAAATCGCTCATGCGTTTGTTTTACTCATTGACTCTTTGTTCATAATTACCACTGCATGGCTCGAAATGCCTTCTTTTCGCCCTTCAAAACCGAGCTTTTCGGTGGTTGTAGCTTTAACATTTATTTGCGATAGTTCGCAGTTTAAATCACTTGCAAGGTTGCTACGCATAGCTTGAATATGAGGCAACATTTTTGGCGCTTGTGCCACTATAGTTACATCTCCATTGCCCAATACATAACCTTGCTCTTTAGCTAAGCTCACCACATGACGCAGTAATATTCGGCTGTCGATATTTTCATATTCACTGGCCGTATCTGGAAAGTGTTTACCAATGTCGCCCATTGCAAGCGCGCCTAAAATAGCATCGCACAGAGCATGAATAGCAACATCGCCGTCGGAGTGCGCTAAAAAACCTTGCGGATAATCAATCTTTTCGCCGCCGATAGTTAATGGGCCAACACCGCCAAATTTATGCACGTCAAAACCATGACCAATTCGTATCATAATGCATTCTCGTTTTGTTGTTTTTGAAGTAAAAAACCAGCCAAGTCTAAATCCTCAGGAGTGGTTATTTTAATATTATCGCTACGCCCTGGTATTAATTTTACTGGCTTGTTAGCCCATTCAATGGCGCTTGCTTCGTCGGTAATAACTGCGCCGCTTGCCAGTGCATTTTGCAGCGCATTTTTAAGATCTTCGTATTTAAAAAACTGCGGAGTAAGGGCTTGCCATAAATCATCTCGGGGTACGGTTTGCTCAGCATAAATATGGCCACGTTTTATAGTGTCTTTTACTTTACTGGCTAAAATTCCGCCTTCGTCGGCGTTTATACACTCATTTATAAGTGTATTTATGTCGTCAATAGTAACTAGCGGGCGGGCAGCATCATGCACAAGTACCCAGTCGGGCGGGTTGGTGGCTAAAAAAAGTAAACTGTTTAATACAGAATCAGCACGCTCTTTACCGCCACAAGTACGCACAATGCGCGCATCAATCACTGGCAATTGATCAAAGTAAGGATCGTTTTCATTTAGGGCTACAACAATTGTATTAAGCTGCGCTAAAGCAGATAATTTTGTGAGCGTATGCTCTAAAATAGTTTTACCTGCTAATTTAATATACTGTTTAGGCGCATTATGTTGCATTCTACTACCCACTCCGGCAGCAGGTATAATGGCAGCTATAGTTGGTTTATTTGTCATATTATTGTTGAGCTGGTAAAACACGTATAAATGTTTCGCCCGCTTTAATCATTCCTAATTCGTTACGTGCGCGCTCTTCTATGCCTTCATGGCCAAGCTTTAAATCTTCTATATCGGCGGTTAATACTTTATTGCGTTTAATCAATTTTTCGTTAGTGTGTAAATGAGATGCAACCGCACTTTTTAAACGTGTGTAGTCTTGTACGCCATTATGGCCAAACCACAATCTATACTGCACAAACAGTGCTAAACATAACAAGCCAACCTGAAAAAACCGCATTTAACACTCCTTATTTTTAAATTCAAATAAACTTATTTAATGAACCAAGTTACGTTTGTAATCGTTTTACATTGCGCCAATTTATACTTCCTGCCAGTAGCATTTCGCGCAGCGATAAAACCCGTGGCAAACAACGCTTTGAAAACTGCCATTGGTGCCCGCAACATGCCGCAGTTAATGACACTTTACTCGGCGTTAATAATTGCGCGTTTGGCAGCTCAAGTCCCTGCCCCGAAAACGCAAACCAACCTAGCTCATTACAATGCACTTTATTGTCGCTTACTTGGTCTAGGCTGTCTATTCTAACGCGAATTTGCTCATCACTACGCACTAAAATAGGGATTATTAACCCGACTTTGGCATTATGTTGATAAAAAAGTTCATTTGCTTGAATGTTAATCTCTGGTGGGGTCGGTTTTTGCTTTGCAAGCCAAGAGCCATTTTGCGAATCTAGTTTAAAAGGCGAGCTTGTATTAGCAACTAATGTGGCAGCACGTTCAATGTAATAAGGTAGACTTTTTAATTGGCGACGCAGCCTATCGCTATTAGGCTCAGCGACTAAACGCTGAACCTCACGTTGATAAAATGCATTACACAATTGTGCATATAACACTTTTTTTGCATCGGCTTGCCACATTTCAACTTGTTGTGGCGCGCCAACAGGCTCATTTTTTGCTGCCAATTGCCGTACTCAAAAACACTTAGGTAAATGTTTTATAACACAGTACTGCATAATTTTTAAGCGCCGAGTGCTAAATTAAGCGCTTGGCTTTTCACCTAATTTAGCTATGCCCGACTCTAAAAACTGCACTACAGTATTGCGTTTTTTACCTATGAGTAAACTGCCGTCGGCTAAAAACATAAAGTTTTGCCAGTTGCGTTTAAACACATCAAAGGTGGTTTCAATAATATTGTCGCGTGCCATGCAAAAATAAACAGTGGTATTAGCTTGCCAATCTAAGTGCGCTAAAATGGCTTCGGGAAGTTGTTCATCGCCGTTTTCCCATGCGCTTTCCCAGTTTACTTCTTGGCTATAACTTTCATCTTGACCACACCAATCTGTTTTATCAAAAAAATCAGGGTGATCAAACTCACGGCTCACCATAGTTGTCCACAGTACAGCTGCGCGCTCAAGGCTCATAGGTTTAATGTTTGCAGCATCGTCGGCTGAAACAGGCATGTCTTTATGGCGAAAAACCCATGCTTTTTTGTAATCATCTAGCGTAATATAGTTCATAGTATTGGCAAATTAGTTAGCATTAAAAGTGCAGAAACAAATTATACAAGAGATCAAAACATGACTACAGCAATAAAACCAATTTCCCTCAAATCAGGCATATACCAACACTACAAAGGGGCACAGTACAAAGTGCTTTATGTAGCCACTCACAGCAAAACCAGTGAGCAACTGGTAATTTACCAAGCGCTATATGGTGAGTTTGGTATATGGGCACGCCCTTTAGAAATGTTTAGCGAAACAGTTGAAAAAGACGGCAAAACTATTCCTCGGTTTAGCTACCTTGGTGAAGCCGGTTAACTATGGCATGATAGGATTATAAAAACTCATCTGACCTGTGACGATAAGAAGGTAATAAAGTGCAATTTAATTCAACCGATAATTACATCGCCAGCTCTGCGCTTAAGCAAGCTGTAAACGCGGCTATTATGCTCGAAAAGCCACTTTTAATTAAAGGTGAGCCGGGTACAGGTAAAACCATGCTAGCTGAAGAGCTGGCAAAAAGTTTAGATACCGAACTTATTCAGTGGCACATTAAATCGACCACCAAAGCGCAGCAAGGTTTGTATGAATACGATGCGGTTTCGCGCCTGCGCGACAGCCAGCTGGGCGACGAGCGCGTACACAATATTAGTAACTACATAGTTAAAGGCAAACTGTGGCAAGCATTTACTTACGCCGACCAACACGGTAAACGCCCTGTATTATTAATAGATGAAATAGACAAAGCCGATATTGAGTTTCCAAACGATCTACTGTTAGAGCTCGATAAAATGGAATTTCATGTTTACGAAACCAGCGAGCGAGTAGTAGCAAAAGAGCGCCCTATTGTGATCATCACCTCTAATAACGAAAAAGAGCTGCCCGACGCATTTTTACGCCGCTGCTTTTTTCATTACATTGATTTTCCATCTGCCGATGAAATGCAGCAAATTATTGACGTGCACTACCCTAATGTTAAGCAAGATTTAGTACGCCAAGCACTCGAAGTGTTTTTTAACCTACGCGAAGCAAACGGTCTTAAAAAGAAGCCATCTACCAGCGAATTACTCGACTGGTTAAAGCTCCTTATGGCAGAAGATATAGACGCAAAAACACTCCACGACAAAGCTAAAAAAGGCGGTTTAATGCCAATGTTTGGCGCATTACTTAAAAATGAGCAAGACATAAGCCTAATCGAAAAACTCGCGTTTATGAGCCGCTAGGGCCTTATATGGACTCCCTATTAATGTCAAAAATAAAATTGAAATAAATTAGATGCTAGCTTATATACGGGCTCAAATTGAGGAGCTACCCCTGGCCTCAAATGTATTCGCACCTTCATGACTTTTCTGTTGAGCAGTTTTTCAAACTTCAGACCCTAACAGTCTATTGAAGGTCGGTCTTACCTATTTCAATCGATCTTTCTGACAAGTTTTTAAGCCACAAGTAATTGTGGCTGATAATCTTTGTTATGCTTTTGCATTGCAAAAGCCGTTCTGATTGTTTTATTTGCTAACGCTATTGCGGCTACTTTTTTGCCTCGACGTACACTTAATTCTTTTAACCATATATCTTTTTGGCTACGAACTTCTCTTTTTTCTAGTTGTGAAACAACAGCTAATGCGCCTTTATACAAAGCACTACGCAGCTTCTTATTTCCTATTACTTTAGATATCGAGCCTATCTTTTGTTTTCCCCCGCTACTATGCTGTACTGGTGTTAGACCAAAGCAGGCCGCAGCTTCTCGACCATTTTTAAAATGGGTTGTATTACCTAGTGCTATTTTAATCAGTATTGCACAGACCGGTCCCACGCCTTCTAATGCTTGCAAGCGTATACAGGTTTGATCTTCTTTAATTACTTCATGCAATTGCTTTTCAATCAGCTTCACCTCTTCGACCGCCTCAGTAAAACGCTGATAAACTCGGTTAATTGTGAAGCGAAAAGCGCCTGTTAGGCTGTTTTCAGCATCTTCTAATATCTCAGGTATCGCTTGGGTCAACTTCGTATCCCCTTGAGCAATTGGGTAACCAAACTCTAACAATAAAGCTCTTAGTTGATTACCTAAGCTGACTTTTTGTTTGACTAATAAATCACGCATACATTCAATGCCTTGTAAGCATTGCTCTTGCACTGAAAGTAAACGACTTCCTTTTATATGAGGCTGTCTCGCTGCAACTGAAATAGCCAGCGCATCATTTGCATCGGTTTTCTGCCCTTGACGAAACGCTTTTACCTGTCGCGCGTTGATCGCTTTGATCTGGTGCCCTGCCTGTTTAGCAAATTGCGCCCAATAATGCGTACCACCACATGATTCCATAGCAACTAAAGATTGCTGTTCTTTAATTAATAACTCTTTAAGCTTGGCTCTGCTTATTGTTTTGTTATAAATAACTTTGCCATTGCTTTGCGTTTTGCAAACTTGAAATAAATTTTTTGCTAAATCAATCGCTATCACATTACAATTCAACATGTATGGGCTCCTTAGTAAAAGTTTGAACACTTATTACGTTACTTCTGATGGAAGTGGGAGTCCATACATCTGTTGACCTTTCAGGATTAAAATTTGTTCTAACTAAGGACGATTTAATCGTGGCACGAGGTTTGTAACCTAGTGGGCTAAGTAAAAGCCGAGCAACAAAGAGTTAATCGTCCCTAGGACGAACCTTCAGGCAGCGCGTGTTTGGTATTTATGCTGCGTTATCGCCTATTTATGGGGAATAACCACACTACATAGGCTCTGCCTTGCCTAAATAGCAAACACACTGCTGCAAATTTAACCTCGAAAGATAAACAGGCCCTAACATGTTAATACAGTTTTTTTTCACGCTGCGTAAATACCGTTTACCGGTAAGCCTGCGCGAGTTGCTTGATTTAATTAACGCCTTAAAAAAGGGTGTTATATTTGCCGACGTAGACGCTTTTTACCATTTAGCACGCACTATAATGGTCAAAGACGAAACGCACTTTGACCGATTCGACAAAGCCTTTAGCGACTACTTTAGTGGTATTGCTGACCTTGATTTGCTCGAGAGCTTAAAGCAACAGCACAACTTACCAGAAGATTGGCTGCGTAAAGAGTTTGAAAAAAACCTTAGCGATGAAGAAAAAGCCCAACTTAAAGCCATGGGCGGCCTCGACGAGCTAATGAAAACCCTAAAAGAGCGCTTAGAAGAGCAACAAAAACGCCACGCAGGCGGTAATAAATGGGTTGGCACCGGCGGCACATCACCTTTTGGAGCATACGGCTATAACCCCGAAGGTGTGCGTATAGGCCAAGACGGCAACCGTAACCGCCAAGCAGTAAAAGTGTGGGATAAACGCGAATATCGCAATTTAGACTCCGACCGTGAAATTGGCTCGCGTACTATTAAACTTGCCCTTAAAAAACTGCGTAAATTTGCCCGCACTGGCGCCAGCGACACGCTAGATTTAAACGAGACCATTCGCGCTACCGCAAAACAAGGCGGCATGCTTGACGTAAAAATGGCACCAGAGCGCCACAATGCAGTAAAAGTACTCATGCTGTTTGATATTGGCGGCTCAATGGATGACTACATTCATACCTGCGAAGAATTATTTAGCGCCGCCCATGGCGAATTTAAACACTTAGAGTTTTACTACTTTCATAACTGCCTATATGAGCACGTGTGGCAAGACAACGAACGCCGTCACTCAAACGTAATAGACACCATGACGCTAATTAATAAGTTTACCAGCGACTACAAAGTAATATTTGTAGGCGATGCCACTATGGGCCCATTCGAAATAGCCTACCCCGGCGGCTCGGTAGAACACTACAATGAAGAGCCCGGCAGTGCATGGTTACAACGTGTCACAAATCACTTTGATAAAGTGGCTTGGCTCAACCCACAACCCGTTGAACACTGGCCGTACTATCAATCAATAGGTTTTATTAAAGAGCTGATGAACAACCGCATGTATGCGCTGAGTTTAGATGGAATAAGTAAAGCGATAAAAGAGCTGAGTTAAACAATGCGTTTGATGAAGTGTGGTCGATATTCATACTGCTTAGCGCAGTTATAGCCGTGATAATGGAGTAAATGCTACATGTTACTGTGACGGTTATTTTTTACATAGCTTGGGTTGAACGCAGCAAAATCAACACAAAAGAGTATGGGGTAGACACAAAAAGCGCACTTATTTAGTGCGCTTAGATAAAGCTAGTATTCAGATTTAGAAACTATATCGCACTGTTGCACTAATTAAATCTAAATCATCCAATGACGTATAATTAGCACCGAATGAAAAACTCTCATTCATATGAAAGCGTGCACCTACAGAGATAGATGTCTCACTTTCATCTGCAATATCGATGTAACCCAAGCGTCCATCCAGCTCGATGCTATCACTCACCATTGAACGAACCCCAACAGATAAGCCATATCCATTTTCGTCTTCCGAAGCGCTGTTACCGCGATATGATGCTTCTGCCTCAAGGTTTTCATACGTCACCAAACCATAAATGTCGGTGCTGGCGCTAATTGCCGTACGATACCCAACCCCTGCACTAAGCCAATTTATATCTACATCTAAACCGTTTTCTGAATCACCAACGGTTTGATACTGACCAGATAAGAACACGTTCTCGCTTACTAGCGTACTACCATCTATTGTCCAACCATCTGCGCCTTCACCATCAATATCGCCATCTAGGTAACCGCCAGAAACAAAGTTAAAGTTAGGAGTTTTTGCGAATGCTATAGGACTCGCAACAAGAGTAGTTAATAGTAAGAGTGAAACTTTATTCATTTTCATAGTACTTCCTTTTGAGTGTATCCTTTAATAAGCTTAAGATTATACATAGCACGTAACTGATAGCAATCGCAGGATTAAAAAACCAGAATAAAGTTACACTTGCATTAATTACTCAATTGCCATCGCTTGTTACTTTTTATTTAGCACTGTACTCAAGGTTTGAGACGACGGCTGTCAAAGCGGTAATTTTTGACTTTAAACATCATAATTATTTACTGTCAGTAATTCGCTATTGACTATCTACTTATAAACAACGTGTTTATCTGCATCAAGTGAACTTCACAATATTTGTAACTGAAAAATTCATATAGCTCGTTCAACTATGAACCCTCTAACCTTGCTCCTCCTGCCTAAAATCACATCATCATCCACACTACAAATGCCACAGAAAAACCGACTAAGTACAGTAGCCCTACCCAGCTTAAACTTTTAAGTAGTACGCCGTGTTTAATGCTGGGCTCTGAGCGCACAAGGCTAAAGTTAAGCCAAGCAAATATAGGAGTGGTTACAAATGACAGTGTCATGGCAAAGGTAAGCATAGGACCTAAGGCTGATTCAAAAAATAAAATAACCGCCATACCAGCAAGTGCTTGCAGTATTAGCCATGTATTTAAGCTGTGTTTTGATTGCTTAAAACCAAGTAATTTATGCGATTCGTTTAAAGTACGCGCGTAACCATCTAGTACCGTTAATGTGGTGCCAAACATACATAAAAAAGCGATGGCTGATACTAGCGGCCTTGCCCACTCGCCAATGGTAAGTGCGTACATATCAATAAGCTGTTTGGCAAAAGCGACCCCACCGAGCTCTATATTACTGCTTTGCCCGTATTGCACTAATACACCTAAGCTAAAAAACACTAGCGCTAAGCCTGCGGTTAACCAGTAACCCACGTTAAAGTCGAATAAGCCTTCGCGTTTAGATATTGTTTGTTGTGTTTGTTTTTCTTTTAACCACAGTGAGCTAAGTGCTGATATTTCAATGGGGGCGGGCATCCAACCCATTAGTGCCACCATAAAGCTAAGCATGGCTAACTCATACGGTGAAGGGCCTACATAGTCAGCAGGTGCCATTGGGCCATTACTAAAGGCAATAGCAAGTGCTATTAATGTTGCTAATGTAAGTAGCCCCATAATGCCTTTTGCCACGTTATCTAGCGCTTTAAAGTGCCCTAGCAAAAGTATGGTTAAGCACACGCCAAGTAAAATCCAACACAGCAGTGTTATTTCTATTGTGATAGGTAGTGCGTAATGCAACAAGCTTGCGGTGAGTAATAATACGCCTGCGGTATTAACGATAGCGGCAACAACATTTAGGACAATGAAGCTGTAAAAATAAAATGGCCCTTTGCTTTTATAACCCTCTACTAGGCTATTTTTGGTAGCGAGTGTGTACTCCATGCCAAAGCGAAAAAATGGGTACTTTAAAACGTTTACTACTAAAATAAGCCAAAATAATTGCCAGCCAAATATGGCTCCCGCTTGGGTTGATGCCACTAAATGTGAACCACCAATTGCAGCGGTTGCCATTAGAATTCCCGGCCCCAATGCATTTAAGCGAGTTTGCCAATTTGATACTACAGAGCGCATGTGTGTACTTACTGTTTATTTATAATAATGAATAAATTACAGAGTTTTAACGCAAAATGAAAGCTGAAAAGTATTAATAAATGAGGGGGTAAAACGAAGTTAATAAATAATGGTTTTAGGCCCTAAAAGTTAGGGCCTAAACTCTAAAAACGTTAACGAAGATCCATCTCTTGGATGATTTCGTGTGCAATTTCTGGGGTTGTTATTTCTGGTTTTTCATGCAAATTAGCTTTAATTTGCCCTTTGCGATGTTTTAGTGACGTATCTAGTTTTTTTGCGGCACTACTAATTGCTGGATACAGCACTTCGTTTTCGCCCTTAACCGATATACGTGCACCTTCGTAAATAGTGCTAATTTCCGCTTGAAGCTTGTTGTGAACTTTAGAAAGAATAATGTCGAGCGCGATCAAAGATGGAAAGTGATTCGCTATTTTTGAAAACTTTTCGTTTACGTGTTCTCTAATTGAATCAGTAACGTCAACATGGTGACCTGTAAGATTAATTTTCATTTTATATCCTTTTATGTGTTACTTCATAGTTAGTATTGGGGGCAATATGAATTAACACAAGGAGAAATGTAACTATTTAAGCAAATATTTGTTAGTAAAGCTGATTTAGATCACTCACTGAGCATTAAACATGCAAAAGCCCGCATTATACGGGCTCTTTAAGCGGTTAAATAACATACTAACCGCGTTGTATTTGTGCTATTAATCTGTGTATGAACAGCAATAATCAGCAAAATCGCTTACTTTTACCTTAAAGCTTACGTTTGCATCAACATTAAATGATTCGCCCGCATTAAATGTTTTCCACTCGCTTTCACCTGGCAATAAAATATCCCACTGCCCTGCTAATAATTCCATACATTCTTTTTGGTTAGTGTCGAACACAAACTCACCTGGTTGCATAAAGCCTAATGTTTTTGCTTCACCACTGCCTAATAAAACGGTTCGGCTTGACACTTTGCCATCAAAATACACATTGGCTTTTTTAATTACACTAACATTTTCGAACTTTGACATATTTAGCTCCTGCTAATAATTTAAGATTTTTATTTATAAATTTTATCGCACTACCTTGCCTGATAGCTTACTTTCTTGCAAGGAAAGCAGTATTGCTTTAAGTGAAGTTGTTTCATATTCGGGCATAAAAAAACCCGCAACATATGCGGGTTTTTCAATTACTTACTTTATTTAATCAAAGGCGATTAAAAAAGTTCGTTTGCTTTGTTTACTATGTTCTCAACAGTAAAGCCAAAGTGCTCAAACAGCTCACCAGCAGGTGCTGACTCACCAAAGGTAGTCATACCTACTACTGCGCCATTTAGGCCAACGTACTTGTACCAGTAATCAGCAATACCTGCTTCTACTGCTACGCGGCGTGAAACAGATGCTGGCAATACACTTTCTTTGTATGCTGCGCTTTGCGTTTCAAAAGCATCAGTACACGGCATAGATACAACACGTACCTTTTTACCTTGCTTGCGTAGTTCGCTTGCAGAATCTTGTGCTAGTTGCACTTCAGAACCCGTTGCAATGAAAATAAGCTCTGGATTGCCGTCGCAGCTAAGGATGTAACCACCCTTTTTAACGTCGCTCAGTTGCTGTGCGTTACGTGCTTGTTGCTCTAAACCTTGGCGAGTAAAGATTAGTGATGTAGGACCGTCTTTACGCTCAATAGCTTGTTGCCATGCAATTGCCGACTCCACTTGGTCACATGGACGCCAGTTGTATAAGTTAGGCGTTAAACGCATGCTTGCAATTTGCTCTACTGGTTGGTGAGTTGGACCATCTTCACCTAAACCAATTGAATCGTGCGTGTATACAAAAATGCTTGGTTGCTTCATTAATGCAGCCATACGTACGGCATTTTTTGCATATTCAACAAACATTAAGAACGTAGCACCGTAAGGAATAAAGCCTTTATGCAGCGCAATACCATTCATAATTGCCGACATACCAAACTCACGTACACCGTAATAAATGTAGTTACCGCTTGCATCGTCGCGTGTTAAGCCTTTAGAGCCATCCCAAATTGTTAGGTTTGAGCCAGCTAAATCGGCAGAGCCACCCATAAATTCTGGTAATAACGGGCCAAATGCGTTTAATGCATTTTGCGACGCTTTACGAGACGCAGGGTTTGCAGGGTTTGCTTGCAGCTCTTCAATGTATGCTTGAGATTTTTCAGCCCAATCGCCTGGCAGTTCGTTGTTAATACGACGCTTGTATTCTGACGCTAGCTCTGGGTATGCTTTTGCGTATGCTGCAAATTTTTCATCCCAGCTTGATTCAAGCTGTTGACCTTTTTCTTTGCTATCCCATTGTGCATAAATGTCTGCAGGGATTTCGAATGCATCGCCAGTCCAACCTAAAAATTCGCGAGACGCTTTAATTTCGTCCTCACCTAGTGGTGCACCGTGACAATCGTGGCTACCCGACTTATTAGGTGAGCCGTAACCAATAATTGTTTTACAACAAATTAGTGATGGCTTATCGGTAACACTTTTAGCTTCTGCGATTGCAGCACTTATAGCATCGCTGTCGTGGCCATCAACACCGCTAATTACATGCCAACCGTACGCTTTAAAGCGAGCTGGCGTATCATCGGTAAACCAACCTTCTACTTCGCCATCGATTGAAATGCCGTTGTCATCCCAAAATGCAACAAGTTTACCTAGGCCTAATGTGCCTGCAAGTGAACCTGCTTCATGAGAAATGCCTTCCATTAGGCAGCCGTCGCCCATAAATGCATAGGTAAAGTGATCAACAATATCGTGACCTTCGCGGTTAAACTGTGCAGCTAGCGCTTTTTCGGCAATTGCCATACCTACTGCGTTAGTGATCCCTTGACCTAACGGGCCCGTAGTAGTTTCGATTCCTGGTGCATAACCGTACTCTGGGTGACCAGGTGTTTTTGAATGCATTTGACGGAAGTTTTTAATTTCGTCTAACGGTAAATCATAACCCGTTAAATGTAATAAAGAATAAATAAGCATTGAACCGTGGCCGTTCGATAATATAAAGCGATCTCGGTCAGCCCACTCTGGGTTTGTTGGGTTATGTTTTAGATAATCGCGCCATAATACTTCTGCGATATCTGCCATGCCCATAGGGGCTCCAGGATGACCAGATTTGGCCTTTTGTACTGCGTCCATTGACAAGACACGAATAGCATTTGCAAGTTCTTTGCGAGATGGCATGAATTCTCCTACCTTAATATATTTTTGCGCGGGTATTTATGTATTCGATTATGCCGCCGTATAACTTGGCGACTAGTGTATAGTCCATTCTTACTTATTGTAGGGGCGGTGTGCAATTAAAAACCCATAATAATAGGTCATTATGAATATTTTTTGAGACCGAAAAGTTATTAAATATTTTATTTAGACGTCTAGGCGTAAAAACACTATGCAAGGTGTTTTGTTTTCGATAAAATACGCCCCTTAATTTTTAAGCGCTAATACCGACGTTTGTGAAGCGCAATATTTGTGAGCAGAAATACAATGGCAAAACATTTATTTACTTCTGAATCTGTTTCTGAAGGTCATCCGGATAAAATCGCCGATCAAATCTCTGATGCGGTACTTGATGCTATCCTTGAGCAAGATTCTCATGCCCGAGTTGCGTGTGAAACTTACGTAAAAACCGGTATGGTTATGGTTGGTGGTGAAATCACTACTAGCGCATGGGTTGATATCGAAGAAATTACACGTAAAACAATTCGCGACATTGGCTACACTAATTCAGATATGGGTTTTGATGCAGATTCATGTGCAATTTTAAACACTATTGGTAAACAGTCTCCTGACATTAACCAAGGTGTTGACCGTACTAGCCCAGAAGAGCAAGGCGCTGGCGATCAAGGCTTAATGTTTGGTTACGCATGTAACGAAACTGAAGTACTAATGCCTGCTCCTATTACCTACTCACACCGTTTAGTGCAGCGCCAAGCACAGGTTCGTAAAAGCGGCGAGCTTAACTGGTTACGCCCAGATGCAAAATCACAAGTTACGTTTGCATACGAAAACGGCAAGCCAGTAGGTATTGATGCTGTTGTACTTTCTACGCAGCACAGCGAAGATATTTCACAAAAAGATTTAATCGAAGCGGTGATGGAAACTATCATCAAGCCGGTACTTCCTGCTGAGCTAATTACTAGCGCGACTAAGTTTTTTATTAACCCAACAGGTCGCTTTGTAATTGGCGGACCAATGGGCGATTGTGGCTTAACCGGTCGTAAAATCATTGTAGATACCTACGGCGGCATGGCTCGTCACGGTGGCGGTGCTTTCTCTGGTAAAGATCCATCAAAAGTTGACCGTAGTGCTGCCTATGCTGCACGTTATGTTGCTAAAAACATTGTTGCTGCTGGCCTTGCTGATAAGTGTGAGCTACAAGTATCGTACGCTATTGGTATTGCAGAGCCTACGTCTATAAGCGTAGAAACCTTTGGTACCAGCAAACTAGAAGAAAGCCGTTTAATTGAGCTTATTCGTGAGCACTTTGACTTGCGCCCTTACGGTTTAATTAAAATGCTTGATTTAGAGCGCCCTATCTACCTTCCAACGGCGGCTTACGGCCACTTTGGTCGTGAAGAGTTCCCTTGGGAGCGTACTGATAAAGCAGAAGCACTTCGCGCTGCTGCTGGTCTTTAAGCCAACATACTATTAAAAATATAAACGGCCCTTTTAAGGGTCGTTTTTATATCTAAAGCTTATTATTCAAGCCGTGAAACATAAATCACTCTCGAATTGTTTTGCACTTTCGGTATATACTCGTTTTACTATAAAAGCTTAGGGAATTAAAAATGGCCGACAACTTTCGTGTTACCTTTGTAGGACTCGCTGAGGGCGTTGACAGCAAAGCTGTTACTGCCATGCTTGCTACTAAATTAAAAACATCAAATGAAAAAGTGTCGCTTTTTTTTAATGGTAAACCGCTATTTGTGCCAAGCAATAAAGACAAAGCCCTAAAGCAAGCCAAACTACTTGCCAGCTTAGGTATTAAAAGTAAGCTGCAGGCTGTTACCAACCCTAATCAAAATACTCAACTGGCAAGTGCAACGAGTAGCCAGCGCGATGACAGAATTTTTGATGCGCTTGATTACATTACCAGTAGCTTAATTCGCCTTGAAGAAAAACTAGACGAGCTTGAACAGCGCCTACCCGAGGTTGAAGCCACAGCAATTACCGATGAACACATAGAGTGGCAAGACGATGATCTTATGCTTGATGATGAGTTGCTCACACCACTGCAAAAACGCAGTAATGTGTTGTTATATTCACTCATAGCAACTGTGGTTACTTTGCTTATTTTATTAGCAATATATTTAACCGTCCCTAACTTATTCTCTTTTTAATTACGGGGTGAAATCCTAAAGTGAGCAATAAACGTGCAACAATAAGAGCATCTGTCCGCGAACTGCGTAATAATTTATCAAGTAACCAACAATTAATTGCCGCCCAATCGCTAAAAATGAATTTTATTCAATACTTAAATGGCAAAAAAAACACTAAAAAAGAGCATATTGCCATTTATTTTAGTAACGACGGCGAGTTAGATACCTCATTGTTAATTAATGAATTGTGGGATAAAGGGCACACCCTTTACCTACCTGTAATCCACCCCTTTAACGGGGCTAATTTACTATTTCAGCGTTATGAAAAAAACTCACCCATGAAGGCAAACCGCTATGGTATCTTGGAACCTAAGCTCAATTGTACTCAAATATGCCCGTTACCTGAGCTTGATTACCTACTTATGCCATTAGTGGCATTTGATAACCAAGGTAATCGCTTAGGAATGGGGGGTGGGTTTTACGATCGGACATTGGCGCGGCTACACCAGCAACACTGGCAAAAGCCGCAACTTATTGGTTTAGCACATGAATGCCAAAAAGTAACAGCTTTACCCATAGAATCATGGGATGTGCCACTTAAAACAATTATCACCCCAAATAAAACCTACTGTTGGTAAAGCGTTACTTTGTATACCAGCAGAAATTTTTGACATAAATGAGCATAAAACAATGACACAAGACGAATTAAAAAAAGCAGCTGCTTGGGCAGCGTTAGAGTTTGTAAAAGAGAACACTATTGTAGGCGTAGGTACAGGCTCAACGGTTAATCACTTTATTGATGCACTAGGCTCAATAAAAGACACCATTAAAGGTGCGGTTTCTAGTTCAGAAGCCTCAACTGCTCGTTTAAAAGCGCTAGGCATTGAAGTATTTGAACTTAATGACGTTGATGTTTTAGATGTATACGTTGACGGCGCTGATGAAATTAACGCCCATAACGAAATGATTAAAGGCGGCGGTGCAGCCCTTACTCGTGAAAAAATAGTAGCAGCGGTAGCTAAACAATTTGTGTGCATTGTAGATGACACCAAATTAGTAGCAACCTTGGGTGGTTTTCCACTGCCGGTTGAAGTTATACCCATGGCACGCAGTTACGTAGCACGCGAATTATTAAAACTTGGTGGTGATCCTGTGTATCGCCAAGGTGTAGTTACCGATAACGGTAACGTTATTTTAGATGTACATAATTTAAATATTACCCAAGCTAAACAACTTGAAACACAAATTAATCAAATTGTTGGCGTAGTTACCAACGGCCTATTCGCAGAGCGTGGCGCTGATAAAGTGATTATCGGCACTAAAAATGGGCCACAAATTAAATAGGATGAGGTTATGAGTAAGGTATCGTTGGCAAAAGACAAAATTAAAATTCTTTTGCTTGAAGGTGTTCACCAAAGCGCTGTTGAAACGCTAAAACGTAACGGTTATAGCAACATCGACTATGTTAAAACATCCTTACCTGAGGACGAGCTAAAAGAACGTATTAAAGACGTACACTTTGTGGGGCTTCGTTCTCGTACTCATATTAACCAAGCTGTGTTAGAAGCAGCTGAAAAGCTCGTTGCGGTTGGCTGTTTTTGTATTGGCACCAACCAGGTTGACTTAAATGCGGCGCGCGAACGTGGTATTGCTGTATTTAACGCACCATTTTCTAACACCCGCTCGGTTGCAGAGCTTGTACTTGGTGAAATACTGTTGCTATTACGCGGTATTCCTCAGCGTAATGCTGCTGCACATCGTGGCGGCTGGTTAAAAACCGCAAACGGCTCGTTTGAAGCTCGTGGTAAAACATTGGGTATTATTGGCTATGGCCACATTGGTACCCAGTTAGGTATTATGGCCGAAAATATTGGTATGCATGTTGAGTTTTACGATATTGAAGATAAGTTATCACTTGGCAACGCTAAGCAAGTACATAATTTAACTCAGCTATTACAACGCTCTGATATTATTACGTTGCATGTACCTGAAACCCCACAAACTAAGAACCTTATTGGTACTGCCGAACTTGCGGTTATGAAACAGGGCGCTATTTTAATTAATGCGTCTCGCGGCACTGTAGTTGATATTGATGCATTGGCAGAAGCGCTTACCGATAAAAAACTCAGCGGCGCAGCAATCGATGTATTCCCGGTTGAGCCTAAATCTAACGATGAAGAGTTTGTATCGCCACTGCGTAATTTCGACAATGTTATTTTAACGCCGCACATTGGTGGTTCAACTCAAGAAGCACAAGAAAACATTGGTATTGAAGTAGCTGGAAAACTAGCTAAATACTCAGATAACGGCTCAACTATTACTGCTGTTAACTTCCCTGAGGTTTCACTACCAGAGCTTGCTAATCGTAGTCGCTTACTGCATGTACATCACAACCGTCCTGGCGTATTAACACAAATAAACCAAGCGTTTGCGCAGCACGGTATTAACATTGCCGCGCAGTACCTACAAACGGATGAGTCAATTGGTTATGTAGTTATTGATGTAGATACCGACCACTCAGAAGTTGCCCTTAAAGAGCTAAGCGCTGTTGAAGGCACGATAAGAGCACGTATTCTGCACTAACTAATTTAAGTTTTAGAAAATTTTAAGCCGCGTTTGCTTTATAACAAACGCGGCTTTTTTATTGTCCTACTTAGCGGTAAAACTAATTAAAAGAGTAATAAATTTAATTTTGATTAACGGCCTGCTCTATTCTTTTATCTGGCACTAACCATAACAGCGCCACTGCCACATATATTACTTGTGCTAACCATGGTGCTACAAATGCTACGCCTACTGCCGATAAGTAAAGCGCCATAGACACTTTGCCTTTCCAGTCTGCACCGATTGCTTTGCGCAATACAGAGCTGCAGCCATCTGTCGCCATTATGCTGCGTTGTAAAATATTATACGCAATCGCCGCCATAAACAGCACGGCACCATAAGTCGCGGTAGGTAGTGGCTCAAAGTGATTACCTCCCATCCAACTGGTCGAAAACGGGAATAATGATAACCAAAAAAGTAAATTTAAATTTGACCACAATACCCCACCCGAAACACTGCCAGCAGCGTGTAATAAATGATGATGGTTATTCCAGTAAATCCCTACGTATACAAAACTTAAAACATAGCTAAAAAAGTTAGGGAGCATAGGCACAAGTGCTTCAATTCCCGCGCCTTCAGGTATTTTTAGCTCCAATACCATAATGGTAATAATAATTGCCAACACACCATCACTAAAAGCTTCTAATCGACCTTTTCCCATCTGTAACCCCATTCAACTTTAAGTAATTAGTTTGAGCCTTAATGGCTATTTAATATGATAAATAACAGTTTTTATAGTAATGAATACTAACGATAAAATGAGTACTGGTAAACTAATTGTTAATTTTGAGAGTTAACACCTAGTCTAAACGCAAAATTTACGCATAAAAAAGCGCGAGTTAAACCCACGCTTTAATTATGTGTATCGTGTTATCATTTTTAACTGATATCGCGATTGCTATAGCTACTTTTAGTCGCCTTTAACTTCTAGATTAATGTACTCTACAAGCTTTTCAGGCTGGCCTATTAGCATCATTATTTGTTGGTTAACTTCCATCATAGTTTTGCCTTCAGGTAGTTTTGCCGACACGCTAAATGAATTTAAGCCTTTAACAAAGCCGCTAATCGCTCCTGCAATTTCTTCGGTTACTGGCGCTTGCTGTAGCTGCTGCTCAACCATCATTTGCATTTGCTCAACACTCATACCTTGCTTAATAAGCTCGCTTTCTAGCAATGCTTTAAGCTCGCCTTGGTTATTAAGTTCAAAGTTAACACTGCGCGGCTCTAACTTACTCATAGCTTGCATTATTAGCGTTTGCTGCTGTAATTCTTGCTCATAAGTTAAAGGTTCGCTGCCCGCTGCTTGCTGCGCTTTACTGATCGCAAGCGATGCATCCATAAGTGCTTGTGTGTTTGCCAGACCCATATTCATATTAAAGCTAACAATGTCTTTTGCATCTAACTTAACTACCACATCGCTGTCGCCCGATTTTTCATCGTAATCAAGTGATGAATGTAAATCGTAACTGGCCGACGCTAACATAGTATTTGTATCGGCTGGTAATTTAGCCACAAAGTCTTTATTAAATTGAAAGCTTTTTACATCAAATGTAGTGTGTGGTGAAATTTTATCGGTTTCGTAGCCTGTCACTTCAATGCTTTGAATACTGGCAACATTATCGCCTTCAGAACTAATGACTTCCATATTGCTAATTTCTACACTATTGGAAATAACACTAGCCGATAAGTCTGCATACTTAAATGTAGCGCCGGTTTGCTCGCTCACTAGTGCTAGTTGCTTATCTATTTCTGCACGTACTTCTTTAGTGGCTACGTGATTTGCATAACTTACGCCACCAACACCGGCAGCTACAATTGCTGCAGCTATAACTAACTTTTTCATGTTATTTCCTTATTTAAGTCTTTATATAAATTGTTTCAGCTCAAGAGTAACATTGCAGAACATCACCGATAAGCGTTTTTGCTAATTAATTAAACTAAGTAACTCATGTACTGTTTTTATCGGGGTGATCTTAGCGCCCAGCCCTTCCATTGATTTATGGTAATTACGAAATGGAATAAATATTTCCGTAAAGCCATGCTGCGCAGCTTCTTTAACGCGCGGTACGCCACTGTCTATTGGGCGTACGTCGCCATTTAAGCTCAGCTCTCCCATAATACAAGTGGTACGTGGCACCACAAAATCATTTAAGCTGCTAAGTAGCGCAGCAACCAACGCTAAATCTATACAGGTTTCTGATTCATCAATTTTTAAGCCACCCACTATATTAAAAAACGTATCGTGAAATATTTTAGTTTTTGTGTGCTTACGCAGTATGCCGGTGAGCATTTTTATTCGGTTCATGTTTAAACCAACGCAAACACGCTGCGGAAATTCCGCCTCAATCTCAGTGGTTAAACATTGAATTTCGAGTAATAAATTACGATTACCTTTACGAATACACGTAATTGCAGAGCCAGGTGAATCTGTAGTTGAGCCTGATAAAAATATTTCGCTGGGGTTATCAACGCTGAGCATACCGCGTTCGCACATTCTAAAAATACCGACTGTATCTATATCACCAAAGCGGTTTTTATTTGCTCGTAAGGTACGAATTTGCCCATCGTTAGTATCTATATGCAATAGTGCGTCAACTATATGCACCAGCGTTTGCGGACCAGCTATTTCGTTGTTTTTATTTACATGGGCAATAATGAACATAGTGACATCATTTTGCTTACAGTATTGCGTAAGTGCTTGCGCGGCACTTTTCACTTGCGAAGGCGAGCCTGGGCTACCGTTAGCTGTGTCGGTGACCACTGCTTGAATGGAGTCTATTACTGCAAACTTAATTTTATTTTTATCGAGTTCTTCAATGATGGTTTCAACACTGGTTTCGGAAAGTAAATAAAGCGCATCAGGGTTATAATTTAACTTTAAACGATTCACTCTGTTTTTAAACTGCGATAAAGATTCTTCTGCGGTACAGTAAAGTGAGGGCATGCGTTGTGACATTCGTGCCACTAAATCAGATAACAAGGTTGTTTTACCAGCCCCTGGATCGCCAGAGATTATATTAACTGACCCCGTTGTTACACCGCCACTTAAAACACGATCGAGCTCGCCAATTTCAGTTAACTGTTTTTCAGTTTCTGCGGTAGCAATATCATTAATTTTTTTAGAACCGCCACCAATCCCCCCAGCATAACCACCTACACTTACGCGTGCCGATGCTTTTTTACTTTGCCCTGCTGACGGTTTAAATTCTGCTAATGTGTTCCATGCACCACAGCGGCATTGACCTTGCCAACGTTGGTAGTTCATGCCACATTCGGTACAAACAAACTCTACTTTTGCCGCTTTAGCCATTTATAACTTTACCTACTATTCTTTAATTTTAAAAATACTTAATGTTAAGTGCTTATTTTACCATTTTAAACTTTCGCCTAACAATGAGTCATGCCAACAAGATAATTTAGCACTACTATTATTATCTATAAATGCTGTTTTCTTTTTTACTATACTTTAGGGCATACTTATTGCTTGAATAATAGTTTAAAGTAACTTGCCAATAAATTGGTATTTAACACATAATAACAAGCGCTAAACTGTAGTTACTCGAATAATCGTACCTATATTAACAACAATAACACGATACGACATTTATTGAGTTTTCTAATAAATGGATTTAATAGTATACCTACTTTTTTAATTAGACGGTGATGGTTTTATAAATGGCTGAAGACATACTGCTCAAGCACGAAGATCTTATATCTGAATTAAAACATTATTTAGGCAATCCTAAATTTGATTTAATTTTTAAGTCTAAAATAGCTGGGCTTACAAAGCCTGAACAATTTTTAATGAAAATGGAAATGACACGCTTATCTCAGCCGATAGCGCGCTTTATTGACTTACGTGGTTTAGTGACTGGGCAGGTAAAGCCTTATGATCACAATGGCAAGCAACATTTCATGGATGAAACAGCGATTGAAGTATTTGAAGCTGCGCTAAAACAACACGGTGGTTATACCCTTGCCGTTTATGAGGCAGTGATGAACACCGAAAATAATCATCGGGTGTTACAACGCAAAACCACAGAAAAAATTGCAGAGCAAGCCATTGATGACTCCCTTAATACAAATGTTATAAAGTTTGCCTCTTATGAAAGCCGCTCTGAAGAGCGAATGAACTATTCAATTAAAGTAACGGTTGAATACAACGACAAAAAAAGTATTGCTGCTAGCACTTCCGATATATCCCTCAGTGGTTGTAAAATAAAGCTAGCCACTCGTTATGTACTAAAAAAAGGACATTTAATCGCCTTGCGTTTGGTAGGTTTAGAGCAAGACTTTGAGCTAGGTTTAAAAAATGGCATTCAGTATGAGGTTGTCGCCGTAGAAAATATTTCTAAAGAGTTTAATCATATTCGTTTAAAACGCACCTTTATTGAAAATAATGAAGCGTTTGATAATTTTTTAGAAAGCTTTATCCACGGTAATAAACGTCGCTATAAAGTAAACCTTGATAATACGCTCGATGCTGTGGTTTCTAAGGGTTACGAGCAATACTATATTCCACGCGTCACCTCTTTATATGTGTTTTTAAGTAAAAAAGACAATGTACTTTATCCTAGCTTAAGTCTAACCACCGAAAACAACATTTTTATTCAACGTTACTTTACCGATGAACGCCAAAACCCTTGTTTATACAGTGTGCTTAATGAGCAACGCATTAATGCATTACTTTTAAAACAGGCTCCAGTTAAAGAAGATTATTTATATACTTTTACTCATATTTCAGCGGGCAAAATTTATTATTATTCTGCAACACGTAATGAGCTTGAACAAAACCCTCAGCTAAAAAACTTATTTTTAAGTTTTGGCAGTCAAAAAGACACTTGGCAGTGCTTTAAAATACAAATTATGCCAAGCCATCCAGATGACTCATTTATTCCTTTATCGTTACCGAACACTGTAAGTAAAAATATTGAAAAGCTCAATAAGCCGCCTTCTCCTCGGGTAGAAGGGTTAGTGAAAAATGTAAAATATATGGTGGTACTAACTGCTATTGGTAATAAAACTGAACAGCAACACTATCAGCAATTAAATTACGATAAAGCTTTGATTAATCAATTGAAGAATTTTGGCCATAGCAAAAGTAAGTCTGCGCCTTATTTAGATATTGTACCTTTAGAGTATGTAAATCTTCGCTCTGATAAGCGCTACTTATATAAAACGAATGTGTCGATTAACGTAAACGATGAGGTAGTACATGGCCTTACTCGCGACTTTTCGGTTATGGGCTTGCAGCTTGAATGCAAACAACCAGTAAGCTTAAAAAAAGGCGACATTGTTTTACTCTCGTTTCCTGACTTACAAAAAATAACCAAAACATATCAGCTTAGTGAGCTAAAGTACGAAGTGATGGCTGTAAATAAGTCGTTCACTATTATTAATTTAAAAGCCAGCCGAGTTGCCGACTTACCCCATGCTGGAGTGCTGTTTTTTACGCAGTTAATTAACAGTAATAAAGATAAACTAAAAGTGTCAGAAGAAGCGCCTAAAGTGCCTGGGCTCTCTACAGCACTTAGAAATATGGTAACTAAAAGCGTTTGCCAGTTCCCACTTTATTTACATAAAGAAGGAGCGCACTTTAAAGCAGGTGCAATTGGCTTTGGCTTATACCCTAGCCCACTACATGTGCTTTTACAAAACTTTGGTTTGTTGGGTAATAAAACCGATTTATCGAGCATTATTACTGATGAGCAAATCGTTAATGTGATCACCCCACAGATAAAAGATCTTAGCCGCCAAGATCCGCCAAGCGCCTTTACACTTGTGATTAATTTTGATCCCCGTAAGGGCAGTATTTCAGAGTCTATTACCAGTTATTGCATAGCAGGTGAGGATTATAATGATTTTCAGGAACAAATAAGCAAAGGCTTAAAGTCGAATCTTATTTTTGTTATGCGCTTGTATATATCACGTACTGGACGCCCAGATACCGATTATTTATCTAACGAACTAAAATATGTGAGTCAATATGCGCTGCATAAAGCAAGGGAATTAGAAGAGGCATTGTGGTCTGTAGCGGGTGTCGGTGATATTGTCGATATCACCGAAGAAGCCTTAAGCCATTTAAAACTTGAACAGCAACAAGTTGACCAAATGGGTCGCCGCAAACTGCTTTGGCTAAACCGCCTGCGTTAAACAGTAGCCTCACTATTTAATGGTATAGCTAGCATATACAGTAATTGTAATAACGAGCCTTGGCAAATAGCTGCTTGGGCTTGCTCAACCACTTTTGCTTTACCATGTACTGCTACACCTAGCCCTGCTGTTGCCATCATTTTTAAATCGTTAGCCCCATCGCCAATCGCCACTGTTTGCGACTTTATTAATCCCAGCTGTTGCTGTAATGACTCTAAAATAACGGCTTTTTGCTGTGCATCTACAATTGTGCCTAATACTTTACCTGTGAGCTTATTATCTTTAAATTCAAGCACATTAGCGTGTACTTCATCTAAATTGATTAACGCTTGTACTTGCTCTGCAAAGGGTACGAAACCACCCGACGCAATGGCTAAGTGCCACTGATGCTGTTTAAGTATTTGGCAAAGCATTTTAATACCCGGCATTAAAGGTAAATTATTTTTTAACTCATCTATTAAGCTTTTTTCAATTCCGGTAAGTTTAGCGACGCGCTGATTTAGGCTTTCACTAAAATCAAGCTTACCAGCCATTGCCAGTGCTGTTACCGAAGCAACCTCATCGTATACGTTAGCTAAGCGTGCAATTTCATCTATGCACTCAATAGTAATAGCGGTTGAATCCATATCCATTACCAATAAACCTGGCTCATACAAGTTGGGTGGGCAAGCTATTTGCACTAGCTGAAAATCAAGTGTGCTGGAAAATTGTTGTAATACTAGCGGGTTAATCGGCAGCTCTGCTTGCTTAATATAAAAACACAGTGCCGCTGGTAAACTTAAGTCGGGCTGATACTGGCAAAGCCCTGTAACGGTTTGATTATGCTTCGCAAAAAAATCTATTATGGCTTTAATATGGGTAATACTAAAATTGCCAGCAAAGGCAATACTAAATAAACCTTGGTGTTTATTAGGTAGGTTTTTTAACGGTAAAAACACCTCATCCTGATAGCTAAACCATTTATTTAATACTAACTGCGTTAATGGTTGCTCAGCACCAGGCTGTGCCATGTTCGTTTGCGACATGGATTCTCCGTGAATTTTTTTGTTATCCTGATAGCTACTTACAAAATGTTAAATATATTACTTGCGCTAAATTCGCCATCAGGTGGGGTTTAAGGTTATAGTATACCCAAACAACTTGGGTATAGCATTTGTAACATCAAATCAAAATGCTGTCAGTAGTATATACGGTGACTATGAAAAATAACCATCTTAAAAACCCTATCACTGCCTCACAAAAAAAACGCTTAGTGCGTTTATTGCTTGCTACTGCCTGCTTAATATTACTGAGCTGGGTGGGCATTAATAGTAGTTTTCAAAGCCATCAATTACTTTATGACAGTGCCGATAGTACGGCAAAATCGCTCACCAAATTTATGGCATTAAATGCTAAAACCCCGTTAATTGAAAAAAACAAGCCGCAACTTAATGCATTATGTAACAACATAAGCAAAGATGAATTTGTACTTTCAGCTACAATTTACGACCAGCAAGGCATGCTTATAGCCAGTAGCGATAATTGGCAATCGCTGCATGTTAGCGGCCAGCTATCTGAATCAACTCCTGGTGTTAGTAAACTTAAAACACCGTTTATAGAGCCCGTGGTAAGTGACGACGACAGACCTGTTGGTTTTGTATCTATTACTTATTTAACCCGTGCGGCAGTTACATCTAGCCACAATCATTTTCATGACTTAGGTCGCCAAGTATTATTAATGTTGGTAATTGCATGTATTTTTACTTGGCAATTTGGCCGTGGCTTAAAAATATGGCAGGTTAATCGTTATATACAAAAAACATCACAGCATGAGTCGTAAAGCTCTGTAGCTAGTTGCTCTTTGTGTTGTTTGGGCTTTAATTCACACAATACATCAAATACCCGCACTATTTGCAGCGGCGTATTGATCTCCCCTTGATAACCACATAGCGGCATTGATGGCGAGTCGGTTTCAAGCACTAGGTGCGATGTATTTATATTGGCAATTACATCGCGCGTTTTAACCGCTCGCGGGTAGCTAATAACACCGCCTACACCGAGCTTAAAACCTTGCTTAATATAATATTGAGCTTGTTGAAGTGATCCCGAAAACGCATGAATTACCCCTCCATACTTAGGCTTACAACGCTTAAACGACTGCGCTATTAAATCATGGCTTTGCCTATGATGCACAATTAACGGTAACCCTAGCTGATTAGCCAGTGCTATTTGTTGTTCAAATAAAAAGGTTTGTTTGGAGAGGTTTTCAATACTTCGATCTAGACCGCATTCGCCAATTGCCACCAGCTGGTTTTTATTGGCCGTAGCAAATGTAAATAGCAGCTCTATATGGGACTCTTGATGCTGATTTAAAAAGTAAGGATGCAGTCCTGCAGCTATTTTTACGCCTGCAAAGTTAATTTTAAATTCAAGTAATGCACGCGATTGGGCCAAACTAATACCGGGCACCACAAACTGCTCAACTCCCTTTGCTACACACTCGCTAATGAGTGACTCGCGGTTTGAGTCAAACTCTGTAAAGTCGAGGTGGCAATGAGAGTCAATAAATTGCATTGTTACTTACTCATCGATTTATTAAGGGTTTAAGCGTGTAATTTGCCAGCTGTTGTCTGCTTGGCGCTGATACATAAAGCGGTCGTGCAGGCGGTGTGCCCCACCTTGCCAAAACTCAATTTTTTGCGGTACAACACAATAGCCACCCCAAAAGTCAGGTAAAGGAATTTCACCTTTAGCAAACTTGTTTTTCATATTGGCAAAGGTTTCCATCAACACTTTACGCGATGAAACTGGGCGACTTTGTGCTGATGCCCACGCTGCTAGCTGGCTTTCTTTAGGGCGAGATAAAAAGTACTTAGCCACCGCAGAAGTAGGTAAAGGTTTAGCCTCGCCATACACAATTACTTGGCGTTCCATAGGGTGCCAAGGAAAGTGCAGCGATATTTTATTATTACCTTTAAGCTCCTGCGCTTTGCGCGAACCTGTATTAGTAAAAAACACAAAACCATCATTATCTAAATGCTTAAGCAATACAATGCGCTGCGAAGGCTGCCCGGTATCATCAACTGTCGCCACTACCATAGCGGTTGGATCAGGTAAATTACTTGCTACAGCGTGCTCAAGCCAGGTTTCAAACTGTTTAAACGGATCATCAAGCAAGTTATCTTCGCTTAACGCGTTTTGCAGGTATTCACGACGGATATCTTCGAGTTTCATAATAAATCCTTTAAATAAAGCGTTAGAAAAGAGCTTAGAGTAACGAGCTTAAATAGTGATGCTAGTAACAACAAACATCAAGCTTTAGGTATATTCGATAGCAATAAACACAGAGTCTCAGGTGTATCGTTGGGTTTCGTTTCACTCAACCCAACCTACGGTGTCAATGTAAAGCGTTACATCTGCAAGTGTAGGAGTGCTAGCAAGGCGGTAAAACTATTTATGCCAAGGAACATACGGTTTGTATGTGACTTAGGCTAAATAGTTTTACCAACGCTGCTAAAGCGAACTACACGCAGCAGAAGGTGATTACATTTGCTCCATGACTTCAATGCCAAGTAAGTCCAATCCCGTTTCTAATGTTTTAGAAACCAAATTACATAACACTAAACGGCTATCACGTACGTTTGGCTCTACGCCTTCTTTAAGTACTGGGCAGGCTTCGTAGAACGTCATATATAAGCTTGCTAGCTCATATAAGTAACCACATAGTACGTGTGGTGTGGCTTCGCTGATCATTAAATCAAGTACTTCTTCAAGCTGCAGCAACTTAAGCGCTAGCGCTTTTTCTTGCGGCTCTACGATAGTAACGTTTGAATTTAGTGTAGCTGCATCAACGCCTGATTTACGAAAAATACTGCGTATACGCGTATAGGCATATTGTAAGTAAGGTGCTGTTGCGCCTTCAAAGCTTAGCATGCTGTCCCAGTTAAAAATATAATCACTGGTGCGGTGCTTAGAAAGGTCGGCATATTTAACTGCGCCAATACCTACTTTGCGGGCAATTTCGCTGCGCTCTTGCTCTGATAGATCAGATTCACGCTCGGCTAATTTTATTGCTGCGCGATTAATCGACTCTTCGAGTAAATCGGCAAGTTTAACTGTGCCACCGGTACGGGTTTTAAATGGTTTGTTGTCGGCGCCCATCATGGTGCCAAACGGGCAAAACTCATAGCTAGTTTCATCGCGTAAAAAACCAGCTTTACGTGCTGTAAGCTCTACTTGGTTAAAGTGCAGGCTTTGGCGCGCATCAACAAAAATTAAGATACGATCGGCACCCAACTTATTTGAGCGGTAATCACATGCGGCTAAATCTGTAGTTGCATATAAAAAGCCGCCACCCGATTTTTGTACAATAAATGCCGATGGTTCGCCATCTTTGTTTGCTAGTTCATCTAAAAATACAACCTGTGCGCCTTGCGACTCCACGGCAATATTTTTATCTTTTAATAAACTAATAATGTCATTTAGCTCAGCGTTGTATGCGCTTTCAGCCATAATATCAGCTTGTGTAAGCGTTACATTTAAGCGCTTATATACTTCTTCAGAGTGCTTAACTGAAGTGGCAATAAAAAGCTTCCACAGTTTTTCACAATGCGCGTCGCCGCCTTGTAATTTAACTACATAATTACGTGCTTTGTCGGCAAAGCCTTCTTCATCGTCAAAACGTTTTTTAGCGTCGCGGTAAAAGGTTTCTAAATCGGCAAGTGCTACTGTATCTAAATCTACGCCTTGGCTAATTTGATCTTCTAAATGCGCAATCAACATACCAAATTGTGTGCCCCAATCACCCATGTGATTTTGACGCACAACGCTGTCGCCTCTAAATTCAAGCGCACGCACAATCGCATCACCAATAATGGTTGAGCGTAAATGGCCTACGTGCATTTCTTTAGCAAGGTTTGGCGATGAGTAATCAACAACCACTTTTTGTGGATTAGCGTGTTCATTAACCGCTAATTTTGCATCACTGTTCGCCGCTTTAACGCTTTGTGCTAAAAATTCAGGCTTTAAATGAATATTTATAAACCCTGGGCCGGCAATTTCAGTTTTTTCGGCAATATCGCTTACATCTAGGTTATCAATAATTTTTTGCGCAAGCTCTCGTGGGTTGCTTTTCATTTTTTTAGCCGCGCCCATGGCAGCATTAATTTGGTAGTCACCAAATTGTGGACGAGTACTTTGTGTAACTGCTGGGTTAGTATCTGCTGGTAAGCCTACAGCTTTCATAGCGGCAATGGCTTTTTCTACTAAAATAGTACGAATGTTCATATTTTTTACCTTAATAAGCCCGCCAAAGCAGGCTTTTAAAATTTTACTAAGCTGGCTTTAGTTTTCGCGTGTATGGCTAAAGGTGACTTCTGGGTAGCGCTCTACTGATAAATTAAGGTTTACACGGCTTGGCGCTATGTAAGTTAAATTATCGCCGCCATCTAAGGCTAGGTTGCTTTCACATTTACGCTTAAAGTCTTCAAACTTTTTAACGTCGTCGCTACTTACCCAGCGGGCTGTATTTACGTTAACCCCTTCGTAAATTGCATCTACGTTATATTCTGCTTTTAAGCGCGCTACAACCACATCAAACTGAAGTACACCTACTGCGCCTACAATTAAATCGTTGTTTATTAGCGGTCTAAATACCTGTACAGCACCCTCTTCTGAAAGTTGTACTAAGCCTTTTAATAACTGCTTTTGCTTAAGCGGATCACGTAAACGAATACGGCGGAATAATTCCGGTGCAAAGTTAGGAATACCACTAAACTTAAGCTTTTCACCTTGGGTAAAAGTATCACCTATTTGAATCGTACCGTGGTTATGTAAACCAATAATGTCGCCAGCGAATGCATCACCTGCGCGCTCACGATCGCCAGCCATAAACGTAACCGCATCAGAAATACTTACTTGTTTGCCAATTCGCACATGATTCATTTTCATGCCTTGGCTGTATTTACCCGACACTATGCGCATAAAGGCAATTCGGTCGCGGTGTTTCGGGTCCATATTGGCCTGAATTTTAAATACAAAGCCAGTAAAGTTCTCTTCAGTGGCAACTACTTGGCGGTCTTCTGTTTCACGTGGCAATGGCGTTGGCGCCCATTTAGTTAAGCCGTCAAGTACATGGTCAACACCAAAGTTACCTAGTGCTGTACCAAAATAAACTGGCGATAGTTCGCCGGCTAAAAACAGCTCTAAATCAAATTCATTTGATGCGCCAATAACCAGCTCTAGCTCATCGCGTAATTGCGCGGCAAGATCGTCACCAATAGCATCAACCAGTTCTGGGTTATCTATCCCTTTAATGGTGCGCACGTCTTGAATTTTATGACCTTGGCCAGTTTTATATAAAACCGCTTCATCGTTATGAATATGATAAACACCTTTAAAGCCTTTACCGCTACCAATTGGCCAAGTAATTGGCGCACACGCTATTTTAAGCTCGGTTTCAACTTCGTCAAGCAGCTCCATTGGGTCGCGTATATCACGGTCACATTTATTCATAAAAGTAACAATTGGCGTAGTACGCAGGCGTGTTACTTCCATTAATTTACGCGTACGGTCTTCTACACCTTTGGCCGCATCAATAACCATTAAGCACGAATCGACTGCTGTTAGGGTACGGTACGTATCTTCTGAGAAGTCTTCGTGTCCAGGTGTGTCGAGCAGGTTAACCAAGGCGTTTTTATACGGAAACTGCATTACTGAGGTAGTAACAGAAATACCACGCTCTTTTTCCATGTCCATCCAGTCAGATTTAGCATGCTGGTTAGAGCCACGGCCTTTTACTGTACCGGCTTTTTGGATAGCTTGTCCGAATAAGAGTACTTTTTCGGTGATGGTGGTTTTACCCGCATCTGGATGCGAAATAATCGCGAAGGTACGTCGTTTATTAATTTCACTGAGGAGATTTTGCTCTGCCATTAAAAAAGTTCTTTTAGTTTGAATACGGACATTTATGTATGCTGACGTTTCAGAGCTAATATTGCTCAACCCCGAAAGCTCAACACACCCTAGGAAGAACCCAATTTGGCTCCTCACACGCGATCCGTTATGTTAATCGTAATTGAAGACTATTTTCGCTGATCTTCACTCTATAAACAATCAATGCTTAGTTATTAACTGATTCTTTTTTTATTAACTCTCCCAGAGCGCGTATTTACTCAATTATTGTCCTAGATTGTGCTTAGTTATAAATATTACCAGCACAATAAACAAACGCTAAGCTTGAGTAATATAGCTGTAAAACATATTATTACTAACATTACATGGAGGATGTGTTGTTTGGTAATGAAAACCAGTAAGTTAAGCATTAGGTTATTATGGTATATAACGCCGTTAGTTATACTTCCGCTGTTATTTTTAGGTGGTTTTACGCTAACTAATGTAACCAACTCAACACAAAAACAAGCTGATTTAATTATGAGCCGGTTTGTTGAACAACAACAACAAAAAGTATTTAACTATATTGACTCATTTCAATCCACTGCTAAGCTATTATCCACCTCACCCGTATTGAACGATTTTTTAGCTAACGATTTACATGCCGATGGTGGCTACACCTATCGCTTGGGTGCGTTAATGGATGTGTTTGCCAGTTATAGCGAGGCCTATCCCGATATTATTAGCATTAACTTAATGTCGGTAAACGGCAAAAGCGATGCCTACTACTCAAGTAATTTAAGCATAGCACCAAAATCGTATCCTTTTTTTGACAAAGTACAGCAAAGTAATTTAAGCCAACAGCAGTTTATGATGCAAAAAGCAGATGGCACCACCAGCTTGTATTTTATTCAGCGTATTTATAGCATTGACTACTATCTTAAGCGCCCACAACAGCTTGGTTTTATAGTACTGCATATTGATCCTTCTATTCTTAATACCAGTATTTTAGAAGCCCCTTACAACAACACTCTTAACTTACTCGTTAGTAACGAGGGGAAAATTTTATTTAGTTCCGATTATAGTATTCGTGGCCAATACATTAGTGAATTTGAGCTCAACCAAGTACATAACTTAGCCGACATTGGCTCTTTATCAACCATAGAGCTTTCGAGTATAGATAAAATAGAGCGGATGATTTTTGCGGTGCAAATGAGCGGTGGTTATTATGTATCGACTATTCCTAAAGCCGTTTTGTATCAATCGGGTAAGGCTATTAGCTTAATTACCGGCTTAATTGTTATTATTTCGGTTATTACGCTGCCAATACTTATTTTTATTGTAGTGCGTAATTTATTACTTAATCCTATTGAGCTATTAGGTGCAGCTAGCCACCGTGTAGGTGATGGCGATTTAGGTGTTTCACTGCCCGCGCACACCGATGATGAAGTAGGCATATTGTTTAACGACTTTAATCACATGGTTAATCAAATTAGGCATTATCAAGAGCAGTTAGAAGAATATAAACATCACCTCGAAGACAAAGTAGAAAGCCGTACCAAAGCGCTAGAAACCATGAACAGCCAGTTAGAGCTTGCGATTGGCCAAGCAGAGCAAGCAAATCAACTTAAAAGTCGCTTTTTGGCTAATATGAGCCACGAAATTCGTACCCCACTCACGGCAATAATGGGCTTTACCGAACAGCTTTTACATAACGATAAAATCACCAACAACAAACAGCATTTAAGCACCATTTTACGCAACTCTAAGCATTTACTAGAGTTAATAAATAACATTTTAGATTTGTCTAAAATTGAAGCCGAAAAAATTGCTGTAGAGCAAGCTCCACTAAATGTAGTGCGCTTAATGCACGACATTGAGTCAATTATTGAACCGCTGGCACAACAAAAAAAGCTAAAGCTTAGTATTAATTATCAACTCCCGTTACCACACACTATAAACAGCGACGAAACCCGCTTAAAACAAATACTGATCAACATTGCCAGCAATGCAGTTAAGTTTACCGAGCAAGGCCATGTATCTATAACGGTTCATTACCTAGCAAGCCAAGAGCTGATGTTTGTAATACAAGATAGCGGAATTGGTATGGTTGAAAGTCAAATTAAGCGCTTATTTACTCCTTTTGAGCAAGCAGACGCTACCACAACCCGTCGCTTTGGCGGCACCGGGCTTGGGCTATGTATTTCAAAAAATTTAGCACAACGTCTTGGCGGTGATATAACCGTTAAAAGCGAATTAGATGTAGGTAGCTGCTTTACTATAACCATAGCCTGTAATTTACAAACGCCATTAGCCGATAACCTGTTTTTAGAGCAATCCAATCAACTCATTCCAGAAAAAGATCCGCTGCTTTCCTTCGCTAGTAATAATTTTGATGCACATATTTTAGTGGCCGAAGATAACCCCGATAATCAATTATTAATAAAGCTGCTGCTGCAAACTTGGGGATTAGAGCCCGACATAGCAAACAATGGCGCTGAAGCGGTAGAAATGGCGCTAGTAAACGACTATCAGTTAATTATTATGGATATGCAAATGCCAGTAATGGGTGGCCTAGAAGCGACTAAAATATTACGCCATGCAGCATACGACGGCCCTATAATCGCACTCACTGCGAATGTAATGAACCATGACGTAGACACATATATTACTGCAGGATGCGACAAGGCTCTGGCGAAACCTATAGATAAAGATGCCCTAGAAAGCGTATTAGTAAGTTACCTACACCTTGAAAAAGACAATCAAAATAAATGGGACGTCATACTCAAAAGTGAAAAATTCCAACAAATAAATGCAAATTACGTCGCTAACCTGCCAACTTATTTAGCTGAAATAAAAAGCTTACAATTTTCGGGTAACTTAGTCGCATTACGCGCATTAGCACATAATATAAAAGGCAGTGCTGGGTGTTTTAACTTTGATGATATTTATCACTGTGCTGCGCGTTTAGAAGATCATTTAAAAAGCGATAGCAAAGCCGCGTTAAACGAATTAACAGCTAACTTAATTAACGCTATTGAGCAGGTTATTAGTGAGCAAAGTAAGCCGGTATAAGTTATCGGCTTACTGCAACAATATTCTTTATACAGTTATCACTGCAAACTCTTCACTACAAAATATTATTGAAAGTTTAAGCCCAGTGCCATGCCCATTAAAATAGCGTCTTCAAATCCGTTTTTAGCAGGATTGTCGCTTGGGTAATAGTTTTTACGCACTGACATTTCTATAAAGCCTGCATTTTCGTAGAGCTTTATTGCGGGGGTATTTGATTCGCGTACTTCTAAAAATAAATTTTCAGCATTTTGCTGCTCACCATATTCAATAAACTGGTTCAGTAGCTGTTTTGCAATGCCTTTTCCTTGCTCGCTTGGGGCAACGCAAATATCCATCAAGGTAAAGTCGGGCCCGGCCTTTTCGCCAATATAAAAACCTACCATGGTATCACCGTTAAACGCTGCTAAATTAAAATAGCGCCCACCAATACATGAGCTCATGGTATTTAACGTCCACGGGTGGCTGTGGCATGCGGTTTCTATAGCCATTAATTGCGGTATAGCGGTTGCGTCTACTGATTTAAAGTTTATCAAGATGGTCACTCATTAAAGCCCATAAAGCACGTTTATCGGCAGTACTGAGCTGTGAATTTGTTAAAACTAACTGATCGCCATGTAATTGCAGTACCGTGCCTTGTATTACACTATTGATGGTAATGGGGGCTATGGCACGCTTTATATCTGCAAATAACTGGCTTGTGAGCGAAATAGACTCAGGCGCGACGCTGTCTGCTTTAGTGTCAGTTGCTTTATTATTTATTGGGTGGTTATTAACCGTTTGATAATGCTGATTTAATTCGAGGTTTTCTATACCAAAAACAGCTGCGTAACGTGAATGCATAACGACTCGATGAAATTAGTAAGTAAGGTAATATAAGAAGTAATAAATTCGATGTAAAGAAGAAATGGCAGGGGCGGAGAGATTCGAACTCCCAACCGTCGGTTTTGGAGACCGCTGTTCTACCAATTGGAACTACGCCCCTGCAATACCGACGAATTATAGAGACCTTTGGCCAAAGGTAAAGAAAAAAATCATCTTTTTGGTTTGATTGCCTTTTAAATAAACAAAACGACGAATTAGCAGGCTAATTCTTCATTTTTTAATTACTTAGACTCAGGCAAATATTAATAGCCGAGCACTAAATTAATTATTTTTACGTTTTGTGAATAAAAATATAATAGCAATAAAGTGCTGTAGCTTACTTTATCTCACTGTGCTGATACTACTATTTGTTGTGGTTCAATAAAACTAGGCACTAATTTAGATAGTTTGCTAATAACTTACTGATAGCTTGCTGATAGCTTGCTGATAGCTTGCTGATAGCTTGCTGATAGCTTGCTGATAGCTTGCTGATAATTTGCTGATAGTTTGCTGATAGCTTGCTGATAGCTTGCTGATAATTTGCTGATAGTTTGCTGATAGTTTGCTGATAGTTTGCTGATGGTTTCTAGGCAGCTTTTAGATACTTTTTAAATAGTTTTTACAATTTGAATAACTCAAGCTCCCTGCCTTACTAATTTTAGCATGCTCTTAAATCTTCGCTATTCCCTTTAAACTTGCTCTTGTAGCTAAATTATCACCTTCAAACCATATTGATAAGAACAAAGCGTACTACTATTCCGCCCCCCTTTGGCTATCGCCTTTTGTCGCATTTTTAGAGCCATGCTGGTGATAATATTACCGGTTACACAAAATAAAATGTAAAGCCGATAGCATTGACACAGAGTCGATTCCTCCTTACCATTGAAATAATAGACCAGTCGTTATAATTTGAGGTGTTTTAGTTATGAGTGAAAAAGTAAAGCCGAAAGACGTTCTAATTGAGACGGCATCACGCTTATTTAGAGTGCGCGGATATTGCGGAGTGGGCCTAAATGACATAATTGAAGAAAGTGGCGTACCTAAGGGCTCCTTGTATTACTACTTTCCAAAAGGCAAAGAGCAGTTGGCGACTGCTGCAATTAACAATACTAAAAGACTTGTTATGGAAGATATTCAAAAAAACTTTGCGGGTGTATCCAATCCAATAGATGCTTTTCAAGCTTATGTTTATGAATTATCCAGAGTGTTTGGACAAGGCGGAACCCCTCTTGGCTCTCCAATTGGCACTATTGCTGGAGAAAAACATTCCACTAGTGAACCTATTCGCTTGGCGTGTGAAGCGACCTTTAAAAGTTGGCAATCTATTTATACTGAAAAGTTTCTTGAAGCAGGCTACACAGAGCAACAGTCCACAAGTTTAGCTACTGTTTTTCATGCGCTAACTGAGGGCGGTATTCTCTTAGCTTTAACAATGAAAACGGGCAAGCCGCTTGAAACAATAGCAGAGCAAATTCCCTCATTGCTTATTAAAAAGTAAATTTAAAAAGTAAATAAAGTATCAATCAACACAGGTCAATTTAGTTAATCAGCGAAGAGAGTTTTAATGTCTACAATTGCATATGAACAAGATAAAACAGTTATAAGACCAGTCCCTATTCTAATATCCTTTTTAATTGCCGGATTCATTGGCTTATTTAGCGAAACGGCTTTAAATATGGCACTTGGCAATTTAATGAGTGAATTAGATGTTGTTTCCTCTACCGTGCAGTGGATAACAACAGGTTACTTACTGACTATGGGGATCCTCATTCCCGTTTCTGCACTATTAATACAATGGTTTAGTACTCGGCAATTATTCGTTGCTTCGTTACTTTTTTCGATTATTGGGGCGATAGTTTCCGGTATAGCCCCCTCTTTTAGTGTTTTGCTGTTAGGTCGTATTATTCAGGCAATCGGAACCGGTTTATTAATTCCCTTAATGTTCCATACAGCCCTCATCATTTTCCCTGTTCATAAAAGAGGCACTATTATGGGGTTAATTGGCCTTGTTATGATGACAGCACCGGCTGTTGGACCAGCTACTTCGGGGCTAATTATTGAGCTGTTGAGCTGGAATTGGATTCTTTGGTTACTCATTCCGTTTCTTGTTTTTTCATTAGTATACGGGCTGGCTTATGTGCAGAACGTTTCTGTTTTGAGTAAGCCTAAAATAGATGTGCTGTCAATTTTGTTATCGACTGTCGGGTTTGGTGGCATTGTATATGGATTTAGTATTGCAGGTGAAAAAGGATGGGGAAATTTACTGGTAATTAGTACCATTATAATTGCGCTAATCTCTCTTATTATATTTTCGTTAAGACAGTTTAAACTCGATAAACCAATGTTAGATTTACGTACTTTAAAATACCCAAAGTATACTTTAGGTTTATTGAGTGTATCTGCCACATTCATGATTATTTTATCAACCATGATTCTTTTGCCTTTATATTTACAAATTGGCCTTGGATTAACTGCGCTTACTGCTGGCCTTGTGCTTATGCCTGGTGGAATAATAAATGGTGCTTTGTCTCCGATCGCGGGGCGTATATTTGATAAGTTTGGCTCTAAGTGGCTACTTACACCTGGCTTTATTATTATGATTATTACGCTATGGAATCTGTCGAATGTAACCACAGAAACCTCTATTGCAATGGTTATCTTTTTGCATTCATCTCTCATGATTGGCGTAACATTAATTATGATGCCTGCGCAAACAAATGGTTTAAATGAGCTCCCCAGAGAACTATATGCTGACGGGACCGCTTTAATAAACACTTTACTGCAAGTATCTGGCTCAATTGGCACCGCCTTGGCGATTACAATCATGTCGGCTTCTCAAAATAGTTTTTTGGAAAACGTTGCTGATCCATCAGCGCCCTCTGCAGTAAGTAGCTCATTAACAGCGGGTGTACAAACAGCGTTTATTTTGGGAATTGTACTTGCGATTAGCGGGTTAATTATGTCGTTCTTTATAAAGTCATCTAAAAATACTTAAAGTAATATTAGCAACAAAAAAGCCCATGAAATCATGGGCTTTTATTTTTATATACTGCTAATACTAGCTAGTAGCTAACGCGCGATTATTCCCACTCAATAGTTGCAGGTGGTTTACCCGAAATATCGTAAACAACACGCGAAATACCATCAATTTCATTAATGATACGGTTTGAAACCACACCTAAAAATTCATATGGTAAATGTGACCAGCGCGCGGTCATAAAGTCGATAGTTTCCACGCAGCGCAGTGATACAACCCAATCGTATTTACGCGCATCACCCATAACCCCTACCGATTTAACCGGTAAAAACACAGTGAACGCTTGGCTTACTTTATGGTAAAGCTCTGCTTTGTGAAGCTCTTCGATGAAAATAGCATCGGCGCGACGCAGTAAATCACAGTATTCTTTTTTAATTTCGCCAAGTACACGCACACCTAAACCTGGTCCAGGGAAAGGATGACGGTAAAGCATGTCGTACGGTAAACCTAGCTCTAGGCCAATTTTACGTACTTCATCTTTAAATAACTCACGTAGCGGCTCAACTAGGCCCATTTTCATGTCTGCTGGTAATCCGCCCACATTGTGGTGCGATTTAATTACGTGTGCTTTACCGGTGGCAGATGCCGCAGATTCAATTACGTCTGGGTAAATTGTACCTTGCGCTAACCATTTTGCATTTTTAAGCTTTTTAGCTTGCTCATCAAATACATTAATAAACGTGTGGCCAATGGCTTTACGCTTATCTTCTGGGTCTGACTTACCAGCAAGGTCATTTAAAAATTGCTCTTCGGCTTCAACTTTAACAATGTTTAGGCCAAACTTATTACCAAACATGTCCATAACTTGCTGGCCTTCGTTTAAACGAAGTAGGCCGTTATCAACAAATACACAAGTTAGCTTTTCGCCAATTGCACGGTGAATAAGCATAGCCACAACCGATGAATCAACACCGCCCGAAAGACCTAAAATAACTTCGTCATCGCCAACTGTTTCTTTAATGCGCTCAATGGCATTATCGATAATTTTTGCTGCAGTCCATAATTTTTCACAACCACAAATATCAATAGCAAAACGCTCTAATAAACGCTGCCCTTGATGTGTGTGCGTTACTTCTGGATGAAACTGTACGCCGTAAAAGCGTTTTTCTTCGTTCGACATTGCCGCATGCGGACACGTAGATGTTTTAGCTGTGGTTTTAAAGCTTTGTGGAATATCCATTACTTTATCGCCATGGCTCATCCATACATCTAGTACGCCATTGCCGCCGTCGGTGATATGATCTTCTATCGCATCAAACAACGCACAATTACCCACTTTTTCTACTTGGGCGTAACCAAACTCTTTTTTATCAGAGCTGTGTACACTGCCGCCAAGCTGAGCTGCCATAGTTTGCATGCCGTAGCAAATACCTAGTACTGGCACACCAGCATTAAATACATATTCAGGAGCGCGTGGGCTGTTTTCAAGTGTTGTCGACTCTGGGCCACCAGAGAGAATAATACCTTGTGGGTTGAACTCGCGAATTTGCTCTTCGGTCACATCCCATGCCCACAGTTCACAGTAAACACCAATTTCGCGCACACGACGGGCAATTAATTGAGTGTATTGTGAACCAAAGTCTAAAATGAGAATTCGTGAATCGTGAATGTCTTTGCTCATGGAGTATCTCGTAAAGTCAGATGCTAAATAATGCTACTGATATAGTGAGTAGCTATTTAAAAAGGGCTAGTAAAACTAGCCCATAAATTGATGTAATTACGGCTGATTAGCCTAAACGGTAGTTAGGTGCTTCTTTAGTGATTTGCACGTCATGTACATGCGACTCACCCATACCAGCTGAAGTAACACGTACAAACTGTGGTTTGGTGTTTAGCTCTTCAATAGTGGCACAACCGGTTAAGCCCATTGCGCTGCGCAGGCCGCCCACTTGCTGATGGATAATAGTTGCAATAGGACCTTTGTACGCTACGCGACCTTCAATACCTTCTGGTACTAACTTGTCGGCTTCGTTTGACTTTTGGAAGTAACGATCTGATGAACCTTCTTTTTGATCCATCGCGCCTAACGAGCCCATACCACGGTATGATTTGTAGTAACGGCCTTGGTAAAGCTCTACTTCGCCAGGTGCTTCTTCAGTACCAGCAAGCAAAGAGCCCACCATTACACACGATGCACCAGCAACAAGTGCTTTTACAATATCGCCAGAAAAACGAATACCGCCATCGGCAATTACCGGAATATCGCGGCCTTTTAAGCCATCAACAGCATCTGAAATAGCCGTAATTTGTGGCACACCACAACCTGTAACAATACGCGTAGTACAAATAGAACCTGGGCCTATTCCTACTTTAACCGCATCGGCTCCAGCGTCTGCAAGCGCAACAGCGCCTTCTGCTGTTGCTACGTTACCAGCAATAATTTGTAAGTCTGGGTATTCTTTGCGGGTTTTCGCAACGCGGTCAATAACACCTTGAGAATGGCCGTGCGAAGTATCGATAAGTAATACGTCAATACCTGCTTCTACTAATGCAGCAATACGCTCATCAGTACCTGCGCCAACACTCACAGCAGCACCTACACGCAAACGACCTTGGTCGTCTTTACAGGCATCTGGTTTTTCTTGTGCTTTTTGGTAATCTTTTACGGTGATCATGCCCTTTAGTTTAAACGCATCATCAACCACAAGAATTTTTTCAATGCGGTGTTCGTGCATTAAGCCTAAAATCTCTTCGCGCGCAGCACCTTCGTTTACAGTAACTAGCTTGTCTTTTTTAGTCATAACAGTAGAAACAGGCTGTTCAAGCTTAGTTTCAAAGCGCATATCACGCCCTGTTACAATACCAACAAGATTGTTATCGCTATCGGTTACTGGAAAGCCCGAAAAACCTTTTTCTTGCGACAGCTCAAGTGCATCTGCAATGGTTAAATCGGCAGTTACTGTAATAGGATAAGTAACAATACCCGCTTCATAGGTTTTAACTTTACGAACGTTTTTCGCTTGTTCTGCAATAGTCATGTTTTTATGAATAAAACCAAGACCACCTTCTTGCGCAAGGGCAATAGCTAAACGAGCTTCGGTAACAGTATCCATAGATGCTGAAACAAGCGGCAAGTTAAGTTTGATTCCACGCGTTAAGCGAGTTGAAATATTTGCCGTATGTGGCAAAACAGTAGAATGACCAGGTACTAAAAGTACGTCATCAAAGGTAAGAGCTTCTTTAGCGATTCTAAGCATTTTGGCAACTTCTCACATGGTGGATCTAAGATAAGGAATTGCGGCCAAATTTTAACAGCGTTGCTGGCACTAGTAAATCATATTTTGTAAATATTTATGATAAACTAGGGTTATAAATAGTTTTTGGTAGTTTTTTATGTTTTCGAAGCCTTTGCAAACGGTTTACACCGTGTCACGCCTTAATAGAGAAATACGTGTCCTACTCGAGCAAGGCTTTGCCTCGCTGGTACTAACTGGCGAAATTTCGAACTTTATTACTCCGGCATCTGGGCATTGGTATTTTTCGTTAAAAGACGATAAAGCACAAATAAAAGCAGCCATGTGGCGCGGCAATAATCGTAACCAAAGTTACCGACCCATTAACGGTGCGCAGGTAACGGTAAAAGCGCGCGTTTCACTTTATGAACCACGCGGCGACTATCAACTTATTGTTGAACATATGGAACCTGCTGGCGAAGGACAACTTAAGCAAGAGTTTGACGCCCTAAAAATGCGTTTAGCCGCTGAGGGGCTATTTAGCTCGGTTTATAAAAAACCTCTACCGCAAAACATTAACCGTATCGGGGTAATAACCTCTGCAACTGGCGCGGCCATAAAAGATATTTTAACCGTACTAAAACGCCGCGCACCGCAGTTAGAAGTTATTATTTACCCTGCTATGGTGCAAGGTAAAGACGCACATCTGCAGTTAATTAAACAAATAGAGTTGGCTAATATTCGCAGCGAAGTAGACGTGCTTATTTTAGGGCGTGGTGGCGGCTCTTTAGAAGATTTATGGTGTTTTAACCATGAGCAACTTGCACGCGCTATATTTAATAGCCAACTGCCTATTGTGAGCGCGGTAGGCCACGAAATCGACACCACTATTAGCGACTATGTAGCCGACGTACGTGCAGCTACGCCTTCTGCGGCGGCAGAGCTGGTAAGCCCTAATACGCAAGAGTTACATAATAAAGTAACTCAGCTAGTTAACCGTCTTGCTAATGCGTTTAAACACGATATGAGCGAAAAGCGCGCTCAAGCATTACAACTACAGCACAGGTTAAATTTATGCCATCCGCGTAATCAGTTAAATCAAAAAGCGCAGCGCTTGGATGAACTAAGCATTGCACTACAACAAGCTATGCGTAATAGTTTATATCAACAAGAGCGCACCCTTAATAATTTAACGCCTAGATTAATGCGCCAATCACCCGACAAAAAGCTCACTCAAGCAAGTCACCAACTCGCACAATTACAAACTCGGCTTAACCAAGCAATACAGCAGCAATTACAGCAAGCTAATAACAGCTTAGCACTGCAGGCAAGTCGCCTAGATTCGGTAAGTCCACTTAATGTATTAGCGCGAGGCTATAGTATTACAAAAACAGATAAGCAAAAGGTGGTTAAATCGGTAGCGGATGTAAAAGTCGGAGATACTTTAATTACTGAACTGGTTGACGGCACGCTACACTCGCAAGTACTAAGTTAGCAGCGTCTTACTCTTTAGTGCTCACTATAAAGTCTATCTGTTCATCGGTTGAATTTGACGAAGTGAGCTTAAATTGCTGCCACCATGGCATTAGCGCTAATTTATCGTTCAGCTCGCGCCACTGCACATGCCCTTGCTGATTAGTTTTATCGGCAACTAGGCTAAACTTACAAAGTGTTTGTTTGCACTCTAAACTAGTTAGTTGCGCGGTATTACTTAAATCGCTGGTAATTAAAAAATCAGTTAGCGCGGTTTCTACTTCGTAGCTCCACTGGCTATTTTCATCCTCAGCTATAAACTTCTCTTCTAACTGCTTAGCAAAATCAAGCTGATCTAGTTGCGCTAATTTTAACGCTTGTTCAACGCGTTTAAGTTGTTTGTTTTTAAGCTCAAGCTCATTGGTAAGCGTGGCAATTTTATGCGTATATGGCGCAATACTCTCAGCCTGAAAGTTACCATCGGCAGGGTTAACATGCTCGTCAGTACTATTGAGTGACTCATCGTTAGCTTGCTTTATAACAATACTTTTATAAGGAAACGGCTGGCTTTGTTGCGCTTGAATAGGCATAGAATGTAAAAACAAAAAGTAACCACTGGTTAATCCTACGCCTAAAATAAAACAGCACAGGCCAAGTAAGTTACTTTTGTTTAGCATTTTAAATTGCTCATTACTTTATAGCATAGAGCTAGTATGCGATTCATTTTCAGGCTCAGGTTTAGCTAAAAAGTTTTGGTTCATACTTTTTGCAGGGCATTCGCAATCTGGGCGACCAATAATTTTTGCCGGTACACCTACCGCAGTCGTGTGTGGCGGTACATTACTTAGCACAACAGAGCCTGCGCCAATACGCGCGCCCGCACCCACTTCAATATTGCCTAATATTTTAGCCCCAGCACCAATAAGTACCCCGGCTCTAATTTTAGGATGACGATCGCCTTGTTCATTGCCCGTGCCACCTAAAGTAACCGACTGCAGTATTGATACGTTATCTTCAATTACCGCCGTTTCGCCAATAACAATACCGGTTGCATGGTCAAACATTATTCCTTTACCCACTTTACAAGCAGGATGAATATCAACGCCAAATACTTCTGAGCTACGGCTTTGAATAAAGCGCGCCAACTCTTTACGGTTTTGCGTCCACAAACAATTAGCTAAACGATGCGCCTGAATAGCATGGAAACCTTTTAAATTTAATATTACCGTAAGGTAAGTTTCGGCTGCAGGGTCACGATCTTTTACCGCTTTAATATCGTGAGCAACGTGCGTTAGCATACGCTCACACCTTACAAATGACTGATCAAATAGCTCACGAATAGTAAATGCCGACACCACCGCATCTGCCAATTTATTAGCAACAATAAAACTCAGCGCCGCCCCTAAACATTCATGGTTCAAAATACACGAATAAACATGGCTCGCTAAAAGAGGTTCGCGTTTTACTACTTCATTTGCTTCGCTGCGAAGCTGTTGCCAAATTTCATGTCGCATATTACTGCCTTTGTTGATCAAAAAGAGCCTTTTGCTAAGTTTAACGGATTTAGCCGATAAGGTGTTAATTCCTTCTTTATTTTATCTGGTTATTAGATATAACCGTAATGAGCATAAGGTAGTACAGCAAAGCCCACATTAGCTTAAATCTGTCACTCGCACGCTATTTTTACCGGCTGTTTTTGCTTTATAAAGCAGTTTATCTGCTTCATTAAGTAAATCTTCAGCGCAGCTGTTATTACTTGGTATTATCGTCGCTATTCCCACACTTACAGTAACTATTTTACTTGGTAATGAGTGCTTATTTTCGATATTTAGTGCCTTTAATTGCGTAACAATCCGATCTATGTTGGCCGTTGCTTGTAAAGAGTTTGTATTGCCGTAAATTAATACAAACTCTTCGCCTCCAAAACGTGCACATAAGTCGCTCGGCCTTTTGCTATATTGCTTTAACAAGTTAGCAATTTGTTGTAAGCAAACATCACCTTGTTGATGGCCATAGGTATCGTTTAACAGTTTAAAATTATCTACATCTATCATCGCAATTGATAAAGGCAGAGCCAAACGCTCGCAGCGCCTCCACTCACTATTTAATACGCTATCAAAATACCTGCGGTTAGCAATTTTCGTCAACCCATCAAGTCTTGCCAACTGTTTAGCTTTATTTTCGGCCTGTTTTCGCTCGGTTATATTGTTATGGTTAATAACATAGTATTCACTGTTATTATGACTAAATGGCATCACCCTCATCATAAACCAACGTTGTTCATCATCGCTGTGACATGGATATTCTAAATAAAAATCAGCCTGTTTATGGCTTATTACAGCAGTAATTCCCTTCAAAGCACTGACACCAAACTCATCGCCTTGTTCAGCCGCCTTTTTGCATTCATGTAAATAATTATACTGTTGTGACATAGCTATATAATTACTGCTATTTTGTACGCCAAAAGATTGCCAACTTATATTTTCATAAATAATTTCACCAACCTTATCAATCACCACAATGTGATCAGGTATGGTATTTAATATCGATCGTAAAAATACTTTGTCGTCTAACATCTCTCCTCCATACCTATTTAATGTCACTTTATTTACTGTAATTAATAACTCAAAAAAGCAGTTTTTAACTAACTAAAAAAATACCCCGAATATATCGGGGTATTTTACTAAGTTAATTTTAATTGTTGCACTAATTACTTACTTAAATACTTTATCTACTGCTATTACTGCAATATTTTTTGCCGGAATAGCTAATTTGTAATCGGCAATCACTTTATCTTCTGCAACAAGCTCTGCTGGTTTATCGGTATTATAAACCATTGGCGATGTTTGCTCAGGCGCTAAACGCTTTTGCATATCAGCGCCGTCACCGGTAATAAATACATAATGGATATTATCGGTTTGTAGATTATCTTTAATAACGCGGTTTACATCCTTTACTGTTAGCGTTTTAAGTTTGTTAGTTACGTAACTTACAAAGCTGTCGGTATTGTAAAACTCGCTATCAAGTGCATAACCTAGTTGGCGATTTTGGCTTGCCACCATTTGCGGCACAAAGTTAATTAAAAAGTTACGTGTGGCTTCAAAGTCGTCTTCACTCATGCCATTTTTAATTAGCTTATCAAGCTCAAACAAGGCGGTACGAGTCGCAAAATGCGCATCGTTATTAGAGCGAAGTGGGCGTAACCACACTTGAAATATTTGCTCAGAGCGCCCTAGGTTTGCATCAGGCTTAGTTTGAAACATACCACGCGGAAAGTATTCAATGTACGCGTAATCGCCGTAGTTCATGCCACGGGTTTCACGAATACGCTCATATAAAAAGCTGTTAGAACTACGGTGCTCACCAAAGTAAGAACGCACTAACCACAGTGCAGTCCAATCCTCACTACTTCTTATTGTATCAATTGGAAAACCAAACGATACCGCTGTCGACTGCGCACTCTTTTCAACAATAGTAGCATGATGGCCTTTAAGCTCAGGCGCATCAGGAATACTTAAACGGCTTTGCTCGCCTTTAGGCAGGCCTGCTAAATCAGCTAACATAGTAGCTTTTAGTTTTTCCGGTACTGCACCAATTAAGCCAAGTGTTAGCTTAGATTGCGTAAGCTCTGTGTTATAAAACGTTTTAACATCATCAAGCGTAAGTGCTTCTAAATCTGAAATATCACCATAGTTGTAGCTTTCATAAGGATGGCCTTTGTAAAGCGCGCTGTAGAGTACTTCTTTACCTAGTTCTTCATCGTTAGATGCTTTTAAGCCCGATTTAATACCGTCAATTAGCTCTTTTTTAAGGCGCTTAAAGTCATCTTCTCTAAAACCGGGATTAAGTAACTGATCGCTCACTAATGCATACCACTTAGCAGCGTTATCTTTATGAATACGCCCTTGAAACGACAGCATTTCTTTATCTATTTGATAACCAAAGCTACCTGCCAGCGGATAAAGTGCTTGTTTAATATCTTTATAGCTTGTTGATTGTGAGCCACCTTGCGCCAGCATAGCTGCAGTTAATGCGCCAAGGCCTTTTTTACCTTGCGGGTCAGCAGCAGCCCCGGTATTGAATAAAAAGTTAACGTCGATTAATGGCGAGCTGTTAGTTTTATCTAGCACTTTAAATGCAGCAGCCTGAGGTGCTTGCTCCAGTTTTGCAACCAGTGCGTTTAAATCAACCTCTTGCTCAAAATTTGGCGCTTTATCAAGTGCCGACATAGTCACGGTAGTGCGTGCATTATCAACAAAATACTTGTTAGCAATTGCTTTAATATCTTCAGCTGTTATTTCATCTGAGGTTTTATATAGCTGGTTTATTACCCTAGGGTCACGCTCAAAATGCATATAGCTTGCAAGGGTTGCAGCAATTGCTTGCGACGAATCTAAACCATTTATAAAGCTGTATTTAAGGTTAGATTTTAAGTCGCTGAGTTTTTGGCTATCTACTAACTCAGTACGCGCTTGAGCGTAGGTACGATTGATTGCATCGCGTACTTTGGCTAAATCGTCTGCTTTTTCTACTTTTACAAATACATGCAGTAAACCCGGATCTTTGGTTTCTGGGTTATAGCTAAACATTTGGCTGGCAATTTGTTTATCTACCACTAGCTCTTGGTATAAATCTGAGTTGTTTGAAAAATAAAGCTGCGAGAGTAAATCAAGCGCAGCTCTGTCTTTTTTAGCCGGCTCCCACGCAGTGCCTTTATACGATACTAATAACCAATGCCCTGGTAAGCCTGGGTTTTGTTGATGACTATATTTTGGCGCTTGCTGTGTTGGCTCTGCTTTAATGTCGGCAACATAGTCACCCTTTTTCCACGCACCCCAGTGTTTTTTAACCATAGCCATAGTGGCTTTTGGGTCTACATCACCCACAATTACGAGTGATACATATTCGGGCTTATAAAATTTGGCAAAAAATTCTTTACCATAAGCCATTTGATCAGGCATGGCTTCTATGTCTTTAAAAAAGCCCATAGTGGTGTGTTTATAAGTGTGTTGCTCAAAGGCCTCTTCGCGTACTGCGCTAAGTAATTTACGCACTGGGCTGGCATTATTTTTTAAGTACTCGCCTTTTACCGTTTGCGCTTCGGTTCTAAATTGCTCTTCGGTATAGGTTAAGTTTTGAAAAATATCAGCTTCAAGTTCAAGTACTTTATCAAGATGCTGCTTTGAAAAGTTTAAATGATAGTTAGTGTAATCGTTGGTGGTGTAAGCGCGGTTATCAACGCCAGAATTTTTTAAAATACTTGAATACACAGCCTCAGGAAATTTTTCAGAGCCTTTAAACATCATGTGTTCAAAAAAATGCGCAAAGCCCGTTTTGCCCGCTTGCGTTTCATTACGTGATCCTACCGATACAGGAATTTGCAACGAGACTACATCAGGGTAATCGGTTTTAACCACCATAACGCGCAAGCCATTTTCAAGCTCTTCTAGTAAGTAGTCTTGTGAAAAAACGCCCTCGCCCGTAGTGTTTGTTTGTTGTTGTGTTACTGCTTGGCTCGTTTGATTTTGTTCAATAGCGCAACCCGACAGTGCCAGCGATACCGCTAAACTGGTTGCTAAAAATTTAAATTTCATTGTTTTTCCTTTTATAGCAATCAATTTTAATCGCTAAACGTTGAGCTAGTTTAATAAAAAGTACCATCTGATTATGCCGCAAAGCCGCCAATAATAAGAGCCTAAAGCGTTGTTATTATGTAAACAACTGTATCAAATTTACTAATTGGTAACGAGCTTGTATGAATAAACCTCACTACGATTGAAAAACTTTCATTAAATAAAGCTATCTAGCCATCTAAATGGCTGCTATATTAATTCCATCGTAACAAACTAAGCTGGAATGAGGATTATGGCTTTATCACTTCAAGAGAAAATAGAAGATAGCAATCAAGGCGTATACCTTATTGGTACTACGCCGCCAAAAATTGGTACCGATAAAGCGCAACTAAAAACCATTGCAGAAAAGCTATTGGGTCGCCTACACGAAATTGAATACGACGGCGTAATAATTTACGACATTCAAGACGAAAGCAGCCGTACTAATCAAGCGCGTCCGTTTCCATTTAGGCAAACTGTCGATCCACGTGAATACAGCAACCTATTACGTGGCTTATCGCACCTAGATGTAATTACCTATAAAAGTGTGGCGCAACGCAGTGCGAACGAGTTTAAAGATTGGCTAAGTGAAACTAAAAACGACTACGATTTAAAAAATATTGTTTTAGTAGGTAGCCCATCATCGATAGGCGATATAAAACTAAGCCTACCAGATGCGTATAAAACGCTGGCAGAGCAATCTGATGACTTCTTTTTAGGCGGCGTTACTATTGCAGAGCGTCATTCTAATAAACGTAATGAACACGAGCGCCTAATAGAAAAAACCGCTCAAGGCTGTAAGTTCTTTATTTCGCAAGCGGTTTACGACGCACAAGCAACAATAGAGTTAATAACTAGCTATGCACGTAGTTGTAAAGCACAAGGGCTTGAGCCTAAGCGCCTTATTTTAACTTTTACTCCGTGCGGCGGCGAAAAAACCTTAGAGTTTATGCAATGGTTGGGGATCTCAGTGCCAGAGGCCACTAAATGGCGCATGCTTGATGCGAACAATACGCTGAGTGAATCGGTACGTATTTGCCGCGAAAATCTCGATTTAATACTTAAAAGCTGTGCGCATTTAAACGTGCCGCTGGGCTTAAATATAGAAAGCTTAACTAACCGTAAAGAAGAAATTGACGCATCAATTAACTTATACCGCTTATTAAAAGCCACCATGGAATTAAATCTAGCTGAAAAGTTAATAGCTTAAGGGCTAAGCATTTAATACAAAACCAGATTAATTAGTTACACTCTTTGGCAAGCCTTATAGCTTGCCTTTTTTTATTTTAAATTTGAGAAGTAACGTATTTAGTTAAAGGTAAGGGGAAATTAGCAGTTATGTGCTAAATGCATTTTGCGCTTTATTATCAATGTTAACTATGTTTACTTTTGTTGCTGGCCGCTTTTGTTACTAACCTTTTGCCCTGAATAGCTTTTTAACGCTGCTCCCATAGCAGCGCACATAACACCAAAAATAACTCCTTCGTTAGATATAAACCTAAAGCTGGTAAAAATATCTAATAAATTTATTATTGCCAGCGATAAAACTAAACCTATGCCTGAATACAGCAACCATATTTTAGTAACTTTGTTCATAGATTAATTCCTTTTAAATGTGCTCATTAATAAAAACTTGCTTTCCCTATGCTGTAAAACGGCTTTGTGGTGGGTAATATTTCTATAAATTAATGAAGTTAATACCTAAGTATCCATACTACTTCTTTTGGGAGGGGACATTTGAAGGCTTCTTTTATTTCCCCTCCTCCTTAACTCTGATTACACTAACAATATTATCGTTTTCATTGGTACATTATTGAAAGTATAGTGTTTTCTAACCTACAAATTTAACACAGTTCAATTCATCTACAACGATAGGTTTTCCATTTTTTATAAAAAAGCCTCCGTAGCAAGGCTTTCCTTCTTTCGCAAAGTAATACGAGATGCCACGGTAAATTAAAATCGTCGGGTGTCTCTTAGAAACATTAATCAGCATATTTGATGCTTCTATATAGGGCAAATCAAGAAAACCCATTGTATCAGGCATACTTCTAGGATCTTTATTACCCCAAATAAACTGCTCCTCATTAATTTCGTCTAATTTAGGAACAGACATAACAGTCCAATCTAAATCCCTTTTACCTTCTGGCTCATCATAATTATAAAAAAGAGTAACTCTATCTAGTATGAAATTGGACGTTTTGATTTCAACTTTCTCAATAGGAGCGCCATTATGTCCCTTGTTAAAACTACTCTTGATGTACTCATCTGACATATCTTTGAAAAAACTAGATAGTGCTTTTTCAGTACATTTTAAATCGTCACACTTAGGGTCTTTATTGAAAAAGTATGTATAGGTTAGAGGGTGACGTTTCATATCTTTTGATACTAAAAAGCTCATAGCAGAAAACCCGAGTTGCCCCCAATTTGTGAAATTCCCAGGTGAGACCCAGGCACCTGATTCAGCTAGTACAGCGGCAGAGCTAACTAACCCACTTCCAAAAACAACATTTGTAGTAGTATCAAGCTGCGCGACAAGCTCTTTCGAATATTCATTATTTGGTAAGTCTTTAGTACTTTTTTCAAGTAGCTTCTTGATTTCATTATTTGATTGTATTTTAGTTTCCAGGAGTAATTGACCGCCTGCAGATAATGTTAACGGTTGCTCCGAAGTTGAACTACAACCAGCTAAAGTACTTAAAAATAATAAATATAATACCTTTTTAAATCTCATTTATTGCCTCATGTTAATAATATTGGAATTAAAATTTTATCTGTTTGCTACTTTGTTTGAATACGCTTATTCGTAACATCAAGTTTTAGGTGTATTTAATTCGTTTACTAAAAAACTCATAATTAAGCTTAAATTCTCTTACTTAATTCAATGTTATCATTATGTAAAACAATTTAAAATTACTTATGCGTGTTAAGTATTTAGAACAATATTGCAGCTAAAAATATGATGAGGGATTTCATTCTAAAATTGAATAAATAGATGGTATCTTTATAAAGTTAAAGATAATTATAGAAGGCTAAAGTTCACAGTTAAATGATTATGCCGTGTCTTACTCCGTTTTGAAGAGATTTACTCTTTGGATCAACCTGATCAATCCATACCACGGCGCTTAATTTAACGCCGTGGTACTTTTTCTCTTACAGGCCGCTGATAGCTAGACTAAAAAACTGTTATTTACGTCTTCTACTTGGCTCTCTTTGTCCTGTAATGCGTTTTTTATCGCGGTCTTTTCGTGATTTATTGGTGTTTTTGCGGTTATCTTTTGGCTTTTTGTTTGGATCTGGCTCGTAGCCTGCTAGCCACTGTGGCGTTAAGCGGGTATCTAACAGTACTTCTATTTCTTCAAGTAACCATTGCTCGTCAATACTTACTAGCGACATTGCAAGCCCTTGCTCACCAGCGCGACCTGTACGGCCAATGCGATGTACGTAGTCTTCGGCTATGTATGGCAGTTCAAAGTTAATTACAAACCTAAGTGTCGGAATATCCAAGCCACGTGCGGCTACATCGGTAGCAACTAATACACGGGTAATGCCTTCTTTAAAGTTTTGTAGTGCGCGGTCGCGTGCGCCTTGTGATTTATCACCATGGATTGACTCGGTTTTTAAACCGTCTTTACACATTTCTTTAGCCAGTTGGTCGGCCATTTGTTTGGTGCGGGTAAAAATAAGCACTTGGCGCCAATTTTTCATGCCGATCATGTGCGATACCAGCTCGCGCTTGCGATCCTCGTCTACTGAGTAAATTACTTGCTCAACCTCAACTGCTGCTGAGTTGCGTTTATCAACTTCAACTAATTCTGGGTTTTTAAGTAGTTTTTTACTAAGCGCAAATACGCTGTCATCAAAAGTCGCCGAAAATAACAAAGTTTGGCGATCGCCTGGAATATGGCGCAATATACGTTTAATTTCGTCAATAAATCCCATATCAAGCATACGATCGGCTTCATCAAACACCAGTGAGTCAACACTTGAAAGCACCACACTGCCTTTAACAATATGATCGAGTAAGCGCCCCGGGGTGGCTACTATTACTTGCGCATCTTTTAGGGCTTTTATTTGTGGGCCTATGCTTGCGCCGCCATACGCTAATGCCCCTTTAATATTGGTGCCTTGGGCATATTTTTCAAAGCTGGCAAATACTTGCTGAGCAAGTTCGCGAGTTGGCGTTAAAATTACCACGCGAGCAACACCTGGCTCATCTTTTTTAAGGGTGTTTAAAAGTTTGTGTAGCAGTGGTAGTACAAACGCTGCGGTTTTACCTGTGCCAGTTTGTGCACTGCCCATTACATCACTGCCCGCTAAAATAGGCGGGATGGTTTTAATCTGAATTGCGGTAGGTTGAGTGTAATTATTTTGCTCAATCGCAGTTAATAACAACGGGTCGAGATTAAGTGATGAGAACGTAGTGGCAGACATAGGCTTAGCTTTAAAATGACAAAGAGCGCTATTGTACTCATATTCACTCATGCCGTAAATTAGAGTGCTTGAGAAAACTATTTAATCGTATTTATCTGCTTTTATTTGTGCCAATAAAAAAGGCGCTAAATAGCACCTTTTAAAATTCATCTCGTTTTTAAGCTGGTTTTAAATTTGCTTTGCGCTCGTTGTAAAAAGCAATCAAATCATCAACCGTAGCTTGGCAGTACTCGCGAATACCCGATACCACCATGTGCTTTTCACCAAAACCCACTTTTTTACCGTTTTCTAGCAAATTAAAGCGCAAAGTAATTTTGCCGCGTTTACCTGCGTATTCAAAACTAGGCTCTGCAAATTCAAGTGTCGGTGCACTAATTTCAACAGTATCAAGATTTATAATCATCGATTCGTAAATAATCATCGGGCGTGCAGGGTTAATCATTACCTCTTGCTTACCCATGAGCGGAATAATCACGTGCGGAAACGCCGCGCCTGAAAACTCAACATAATTTTTAATTAAGCTATTAGTAAGTGCTGGGCATTTGCTGGTTTTACCTTCGCGTTTTACCTTTAAAATTACTTTATCGCCGTTTGTTACATCAAACTCATCGGCCTCTGCTGGGAAGCTAAGTTTGGTATTTTCGTCAACCATACCCGCAAAAGTAAACTCCATGCGTTCACTAATACCGTAACGATCTAATACTAATGAAAAAAGTAAGTCTCCTGGAGCACAAAATTTCTTCGCATCTTTATCGTGAAGTGGGTTGTAATCATCAGCAATACACTTGGCGAAACGACAGCCTTGCTCACGAGAGATCGAAACATAATCAGCATGTTGCTGATAAAAAGGACTTAACATAGGGTGTTCACTACTTAAACGGCTTATAACCTGGCTATACTAACAGAAAAAATAAAATGAGAGGTCGAATCTGTTAGATTAGTTACTAAATAAAACAGAGTAATAAAAAAATAATGACTTTTTATTTATTAGCATTATCGATTATATGTGTTTTTCCGTACTGTAAAGTATCAATAATACGGCAACCACTTTGGCACTACTTAATGGCTTTAAGTGTTATATGTGCGTATTTTGAGGGTTATATAAATTTATATGGACTGCTCAGTACTGGGCTTTACGTTGCTTTATATCACTTTGTGCTTCATATAAAGCAAACAATAATACGCGCTATATTAAGCACTGTTTTTATAGTTTCCTCATTGGCATTAGCGCTTCATTGGGTGCCTGGTTTTAACAACCTTCCTATTGCTATAAACGAGCATATTACCAGCGATGCAATTGCTTTTACCCTTTATGCTAATTTTGATAAAGCTATGGCTGGCCTCTTTCTTTGTGCTTACTTTTATTCAAATATAAAGCCTTTAAAAGCAGAGTCTAAAAAGACGACTTCATTAATTACCCCCCCTATTTTAATAATTATTACTACCATTTTAGCCGCACTTACTGCAGCTTTAATGCTTGGGCTGGTAAGCTTTAACCCTAAGGTTCCTGACTTCTGGTTAGCATTTATTGCTATAAACCTTTTATTTACCTGTGTTGCTGAGGAAGCTTTATTTAGAGGCTTATTACAAACCAAGCTTAGCCAAATTATTACGCCTACCCGCTTGGCAATATTTGCGCCTGTAATTACTGCAGGTATTTTTGCTTTGGCACATTTTGCTGGGGGAGTTAGCTATGTATTAGTTTCATTTATTGCAGGTTTGGGATATGGCTATGTTTTTTATAAAACGCAGCGTTTAGAGTGGGCTATTTTATGCCATTGGTTAGTAAATATTTGTCATTTCTTTTTGTTTACTTATCCTATGCTAAGTAAAACCGAGTGCATATAAAGTCATTTACAAATACTAACAATTTACTCAGTAGTAAACATTGCCCACATTCGATTTTGTTAGTAATTTACTACTTCAAACAATAAATTAAAGGACTAATTAATATGCTACGTTTTATGGCAATAATAACTGCACTGGCTACTTTAAGTGGTTGCTCAAACATGACTTTTCATACTGATATAGACAACGACGTTTTATCTCAAGAAATTGGTACCTACGTTAATAAAAGAGATTTGCAGCAGTTTTACAGCGACCAAGAAGCACACGAAAGTGGCGCTACACTTTTAGGCCGAATAGCAGGTGAAAGCTGTGATGGCGATGGTATGGGTAACAATAATGTAAGCTATAACCGTTCTAAATCAAATGCTATTGATTTACTTAAAGCTGATGCCATGCGCAGAGGCGCAAATGCTTTTACTATTAACTCTTGTAGCGAAACCTCTGTATCGTATTGCGACCTATCTGTTTTATGTACCGGACAGGCCTACGACTATTAATAAATCATATATTAAGTGCAAAGCTCAGTAGCACACGCTTTCCAGACTCGATTTTAGATACGCTGTGTTCGTACTTATCGGGCCTAAATAAATACACCCTATTAAACCAGTTAATAATACATTTAGCGCATTTAAACACCCCACCGCTTTTAGGTTTTACTAATACAAAGTTGAGTTTGTAATAGCGCCCTTGCTGCACCGGATCAATGTGGTTCATTACGCTGTGATTAGTTGGGTAAGTAACAAGGTTTATCGAAAATGTATTACTGCTAAAAATGGCTTTGTTTTTAACGGTTGCAATCATACTGCCTCCTATGAGTTTATATGCCGCATTGTAGCATTTAGTAAATTATGAATGCTTAGACTAAACAATATCAAAATACGATGTCATATAACTAAACAACCTGAAACAAAAAAGCCGAACTTATTTACTAAGCTCGGCTTTTAAAAATGCATTATTTAGCAATTATGCACTTGGGTATTCGCGGTAGGCACGTTCGATATTTTTAGCCTGCTTTTTAGAAATACCTAAATGCGCCAATGCTACACGTAAACGAGCACGCGATAAGTCAGATCCTAATATTTCCATAGCATCAAGCACAGAGGTAGATGACGTTTTACCCGTAATTGCCACAAAAATCGGCTCTAAAAAGTCTTTAATTTTAAGCTCGTGGAACGTTGCTACTTCTTTTGCAATGGCAAAAATAGCTGGTTTATCAAAGCTACGTAGGCCTTCTAGCTGCCATACAAAAAATTGTAGTGCTTGGCGAATTACGTCTTCATCGGCTTTGCCCGCTGTTAATAGCGCAGGATCATAAGTAGGTATACCACCAACAAAATGCCCAGCTAAGTCAACTAAGTCCGACAATGTGTTAATACGTGCTTTGGCTTCTGGTAATACTTTAGCTAGCATTTCGCCATTAAACTTCCAATCAACAAAGCGCTGAATTAACTGCTCGTCAGTTAGGTTTTCGCGGATCCACATGCCGTTTAACCAACTAAGTTTATCTACGTCGAATACTGGGCCACCTAGTGATACGCGCTTCATATCGAAGTTTTCAATCATTTCGTTAAGAGTGAATTTTTCACGCTCATCTGGCATTGACCAACCCATGCGGCCTAAATAGTTAAGCACGGCTTCTGGCAGGTAACCCATTTCTTTATAGTAGTTAATAGAGGTTGGGTTTTTACGCTTAGACAGTTTTGACTTATCTGGGTTACGCAGTAGCGGTAAATGCCCAAGTACTGGCGCTTCCCAACCAAAATCTTCGTAAAGTTTTAATAGTTTAGGCGCTGAGTTAATCCACTCTTCGCCACGGAAAATATGGCTAATTTGCATATGGTGGTCGTCAACTACGTTCGCTAAAAAGTAAGTTGGGAAGCCATCAGCTTTTAATAGCACTTGCATATCGACGTTTTCCCACGGGATCTCAATTTCGTCGCGTAGGTAGTCGTTAAATTTAAAAGTGCCTTCGCTAGGGATTTTCATACGTATAACGTAAGGTTTACCCGCTGCTAGGTTTGCTTTAATTTCGTCGTCTGTGTGGTTTAAGCCACGGCCGTCGTATTTAGGGCGTAGACCTTCTGCCATTTGCTCTTCGCGCATTTTATCCAGCTCTTCGCTTGTTGCAAAACAGTAAAATGCTTTGCCGTCGTCAACGAGTTGGTGTGCGTATTTTTTGTATAAATCGCTACGCTCAGACTGGCGGTACGGGCCAAACTCACCGCCCACATCTGGGCCATGATCCCACTCGAGTCCTAACCAACGCAAACTATCCATAATTGCTTGCTCTGACTCGGCAGTGCTACGTACTTGGTCGGTATCTTCAATGCGAAGTACAAATTCACCACCTTGCTGTTTAGCAAAACAGTAATTAAATAAGGCGATATAAGCGGTGCCAAGATGCGGGTCGCCAGTTGGCGACGGGGCAACACGGGTGCGAATTGTCATGGTAATGTCTCTTTTAATAAGTGAGATGGTAAAGTTATTTATGCTGCTACTTTATTTATATAAGCAATAATATCGTTTGATTCGTATAGCCAAGTTACTTGGCCATTTTGCTCGATGCGCAGACAAGGCACTTTAACTTTTCCGCCTTGTTCTAGCAGTTCTTGACGATATTGCTCATTACTTTTTGCATCACGCGTTTCTATTTTAAGGCCCTCGCGCTTAATAGCACGGCGCACTTTTACACAAAACGGGCATGCTTTAAATTGATAAAGCTTAAATTGTGCGGTTTGCTGATCAAGCTGCTGTTGCACTTCTGGAGCACGTTTTTTACTACGTGGCGTAAATACAAAATTAAAGAATAAAATTATACTTCCTAATAACCAACGAACTAATTTCATTAACTGCACTCTATTTACAACAAATTTAAGGTGCCAGATTTTAACACAAAAATAGCAGCAAAAAAGCTCAAATATACTCAGCCAGTATATTTGAGCTTTGTAAGCTCAACCTCGGGTCAGGTTAATTATTTAGCTACTAAAATGGGAGCTTATTTATTCAGCTATACTGCTTTTTATTACAGTAAAATTAAGTCATCGCGATGCAGTACTTCTGCCCCGCCATCGTAATCAAGTAACTCACCTATTTGCTTAGAGTGCGCGCCTTTAATTTTATTAACTTCGCTGCTGCTAAAGCGGGTTAACCCACGAGCAATAAGTTGTTTGTCGCTATTTATTACACTTATTAGATCGCCGCGCTCAAATGCCCCCAACGCATTGGTCACGCCTTTAGCAAGTAAGCTTGCACCTTTAGTTTGCAGCGCGGTTATTGCACCGGCATCAATAACAATTTGCCCGCTACTTTTAGGTCCAGCGAGTAACCACTTTTTACGCCCTTCTTTTGGCGCAGTGAGCTTTAAAAAACGTGTGCCGGGCAGTTGCTCGCTCATACATTTTAAAATGACATTTTTACCCGCACCTTTGGCAATTATAACCTCAACCCCAGCACGCCTTGCAATGTCGGCTGCTTGCAGTTTGGTTGCCATACCGCCGGTGCCCAAGTTTGTGCCACTACCACCAGCAAGCTGGCGCAATTCGTCGTTAATATCACTCACTTCACCAATTAATGTGGCATCGGCATTAGTGCGCGGATCGCTGGTAAATAATCCTTCTTGATCGGTGAGCAATAACAGCTTATTGGCATTAGCTAAAATAGCCACCAACGCTGATAAATTATCGTTATCACCTACTTTTATTTCACTAGTAGCAACCGCATCATTTTCGTTAATGATGGGCACTACATCGTAGTTTAATAATGCATTTAGCGTATCGCGGGCATTTAAATAGCGCTCTCGGTCGTTAACATCGGCGCGGGTTAACAGCATTTGCCCTACGTTTACACCATACAAAGCAAACAAGCTTTGCCAAATATGAATGAGCTGGCCTTGACCAACTGCTGCTAGCATTTGCTTATCTATTACGCTGCGGCCACAGGGCTTTAGTAATTGCTCTCGTCCGGCCGCCACGGCTCCGCTCGAAACTAAAATAACGTGATGCCCTTGCTTTTTAAGCTCACAACATTGGCGCACTAGTTCAACCATATGCGCTTTATCTAGCTTATCGGTGCCGCCAGTCAGTACGCTTGTACCTAGCTTTACAACGATTACCTGATCCCTTTGCATTTATTTTTACTACTGAATAATTAAAGATGAATTTATTTATACCAGCTGGGTATTTTTCAACAAGTAAAATATATTCATGCTAGGATCTGATTTTATTCAATTGTGTAAATTACCTGCTATGCCTGCCAGTTTATGTTTAATTATTGCCACCTTTTTATGGGGTAGTTCCTTTATTGCACTTAAGTATGCCATTGCTATTTACGACCCCGCTTTGGTGATATTTTTACGCATGCTAACCACATTATTTTTATCGCTGTGCTTATGGCGCTATGTAATACGCTTTGAATACAGAGTTGGTGACTGGAAGTATTTAATTGCTATGTCGCTGGCTGAGCCTTGCTTGTACTTTTTATTTGAAGGCCATGCAATGGAATATACCTCGGCATCGCAGGCAGGGGTAATTGTGTCGTGCTTGCCTATTATTATTGCTGTACTGGCTTTTTTTATGCTTAAAGAATACATCAGTAAATCTATTATTATTGGCTTTACTTTTTGTATTGGTGGCAGCATTTTGCTCACTGTGCTTTCACCAAACTCCAATCAAGCGCCTAACCCATTATTAGGTAATTTTTTAGAACTTATGGCCATGGTATGTGCGGCGTTTTATACCGTTTGCATTAAACACTTAGCGAGTCGTTATTCACCGTTAACGCTTATAGCGCTGCAAGGCATTAGTGGCAGTTTGTTTTTTGCACCGTTTTTGCTTTTTATCGACCTACCAAGCGAAAATCAACACAATATAACCGCTTTATTAAGTATTTTATATTTAGGCTCGTTTGTTACTTTAGGCGGTTATGGTATGTATAACTACGCTATTAGTAAGGTATCGGTATTAACCGCAGCGGCTTATTCAAATTTAATTCCTATATTTACGCTGATTCTTTCGGCCATCATTTTAAATGAAGTGCTTAACTTGTGGCAGTGGCTGAGTATATTTGTGGTATTTGTTGGCGTAATGATCAGCCAACGTCATCAAGAATTAGTGGTTGATATCCCCAGCGCCGAGTCGGGCGAGGATATTTCCACCGATCTTACTACCTCCGATATCATATCGGCCGAAACCAATAGCCTAAATTCGGTTCCCGATGCTAACGCGTCAAAAGGGTAGCACGTTAGTAAATACAATTGTGCAGTGTGTAAAAATGTGTTTTCTGACTCATGAATTACCTCGCTGCCGGTTACTTTATAATGCTGCAAGGTGCCATTTTGTAATTGCAGGGTAAACTGCTCTCCCACTTTAACGTGCTGTAAAAAAGCAAAGTGAGTGTCGTTATGCCCTGCAATGAGTGCCCCAGCTTGTTTACTACCAAGCTCTGCTGCGGGTAAAAAGTGGCTGGGCGCAAAGGCTAAATTACGCCCGCTAGCACCTGCTAATACGGTGAGTTTTTCATTATGCGCCGGCCAATTTAATTGTGCGGTTACATAACTATCGGCGTAAAACCATGGCTTAACTTTTGCTTCAGGCGTTTTAAGAGCCTGCTGCCAGGCCTGTTCAATTAGTAATTGCGCCAGCCATGCTTTGCCTTGCATGTAAGCGCCATGACCAAATAACCCCAAACCAAGTATTAATAGCCCCGCGCTTAGCCACTTTTTCATTTAAAACGCCTTACTAGCACAAACCCACTTAACAATAAAATCCCTAATATTATATGTACTTTGCTTTGCCCATCGGTTTGTGGCAAACGCATTGCCATACCCTGAGGAACTGCGTTAGTAGCATTAGCTGTTTGTTCTGCTATTGGATTAATTTGTGTTTGCTCTATTGCTATAAAAGCCGTGAATGGGCTGAGTAATTGATGAGTAAACGCCAATTGTTGCACTTCGTCTTTAACTGCATTTTGTGAGTTATAGAGCAGCAACGACTTAATTTTTTGACGAGCCCACAGCTTAGCAATTCCTTTAGCATTTGAGCCTGCTTGTGTGTTTAGGTTAATACTAATAGGCCCTTGTGCAGTTTGCCCGTTTAATATTACATTACTGGTATTATTGAGCTTTATAGCCACCATTATTGGCTCATTAAAATAGAGATCTGGCAGTGGCGAAGGCCAAAAGTCTAGGCTATTACCGTTTTCATCGCTTAGCGCTAAATTAGTAATTGCAGGGTGTGCGAGCTTATCAAATAACTGCTGCATTTTAGGTTGCACCTCGCTAGTGCTGCCTATAAAAGTAAACGAGCCCTTGCCTACATCTGCCGCACGGCGCATAAAAAAGCTATTGGGGGCGCTGCCAATACCAACTGTAAATAAGCGGCTATCGCCTAATTTAGCTTGAATACTTTTAAACAGTGCATCTTCGTTGCTTACGCTACCATCGGTTAAAAATATTACTTGGCGTACAAAACCATCAAACTGCGAACCATCTAAAACGGCATCAAGTGCGCCTTGTATTTCTGTACCGCCGTCGGCTTGTAACCCATATATAAAGCGCTCTGCGCGGCGTAAATTAAAGCCACTTGCAACTAAAGGTTTATCGCTCATTGGGGTTACTACATTATCAAACCCTATAATGTTAAAACTGTCGTTACTGTCTAGCAGCGATAGCGCATAAAACAATGCGTTTTTAGCTTGCTCCATAGACTGCCCATGCATAGAGCCCGAAGTATCGACTACAAATACTGTTTCGCGGGCTAATCGCTGCGTTGCTATAAAGTTATCTGCAGGCGGCATTAGCATAGCGAGCCCGTAGCGCTCGCCATTTTCAAACTGCTCGGTAAAAAATGCAGCTTGGGCTTGCTCTTTTTGCAGTGGTTTAAACTCCAGCACAAAGTCGCGGTTTAGCGCATTTTGCTCATTTAACTCTATTGAGTATTGTCCAAATGCAGTGTTTTGAATATTTACATTATGAAATTTAGAATTTATATCTACCAGCTCTAAACCTACGTCTATATCTAAGTTTAAATTAAACTGACTACTTGGCTTATCGTCATTTTTTTGCGTGCTATAAACTGGGCTTAGCCAACCATGTGGTAGCGAGTTAGTTGGTTTTTGGCTTTCTTTATTTATGTCAATTTCACCTTGGGTTACATGATAACGCGGTGTGATTGTGCCCGGAAAGCGCACTGTAAAGGTGCCGCTGCTGTAATCAATTATTTCTTGATATTCCAGCTCAATAATAACCTGCTCCCCAGGGGCTATATTAGCTACGTTTGTAATAAACATATTAGCGCGTTGCTGGCGTACTAGTGCTGCTTGCTTGCCTGCCTGTTTGGCTTCTGCGTATTTTTTTTCGGCCGCCACTTTTTTATCAATTTGGCCCTTAATTACTCGCTCGCCAATACGCATGGTCATAGCATGTACTGCGCTTTCATCGGGCAGCGGAAACACATAACGCGCATTAACAGCAAACGGGTTTTGGTTTTGATAAGTTTGTTTAACTACAACATGATTTATAAGTCCGGTTAATGTCATATTTGCATCACTTTTTAATATTATTGCAGGGCCTGCTTGTGCGCCGCTGCTATCAAAAAGTTCTAACTTGGGAGAGTGTGCGTGGCTTTTAAAGCTCGTTAACATCACCAGTATACCCAGTGTAAAAAGGCTTACCCATTTAAGGGTAAGCACTTTGCTTGGTTTACTCAAAAAAAACATAAAATCACTCCATCGAAGGCTTTAATTTAATTACTTGCTGTTTGGCTATTTACAGGATTTATTAAACGAGTAGTAAGGGTTACCCGCCGATCAAACGTGTTGTCTTCTACTGTGTTAGTTTTAGCAAGTGTTTGCTGCTCACCAAATGCTTGCGTGCTTAAGCGCGTGTGGCTTACGCCCTGTTTTATTAAATAGCTTTGCACCGCATTTACACGTGCTTTTGAAAGTAAAAGGTTGGCTTGTTCATCACCGCGTTGATCGGCAAACCCACTTAAATCGAGCGCTAACTGTGGCTGGTTTTTTAAAAGCGTAACGAGTTGGTCTAACTGCAATGCAAAATGTGGCGCAATAACACGTGAGCCGGTTTTAAACTGTACTGTCATGGCAAGTAAATTATTAATTTGCGATTGTGTTAACTGCTCATTTTGATTAGCAAGCACTTCGATTTGTTGCTCTAACTGGCTGTTATGGCTAAGCAGGTGTTGGTAGTCGTTGGTTTTTTCTGTCATTACAATTATTGCACGCTGTTGCTGGGCAATTTTGTTATCAGCAACTTTTGCATCGCCTATTAAACCACCAGCAAATGCTCCCACAAAAGCACCAATAGGGCCGCCTACTACACCACCTATAATAGCGCCCGATCCTAAGCCTATTGCGGTTTCGGTGTGCGCTTCTTTTGTAGCCGTATTATTAGAGGTTGATGCTAATGCGGGACCGCAAAAAACGGCCGCTAGGGTTAGCGCTATTAATGTCTTCTTCATGATTGATCCTTAAACTTACTTTTTAATTTATGATGTTTTGTTTTGATGGGTGTATTAAAACAAGCTCAAGTGGCAACAAAGGGGAGCAAAAATGGCAAACCACTGAGCAATTGTGGCAAAAAAAAGGCAATTGCCTTTTTAAGCGTACTTAGCTTAAAAACTTCGTTATAGTGCGTTGGTAATAAAGAGGATAAACCCAGAAATGAAAAAAATAGCCATCATTGAAGATGAACCCGCCATTCGCGAAAACTACACTGAAATGCTCAGCGCACAAGGTTATCAGGTAACTGGGTATGCAAATCGTAGTAGCGCAGAAGCGGCGTTTAAAAATGCCCTGCCCGATTTAGCCATTGTTGATATTGGCTTAGGTAATGAAATAGATGGTGGGTTTTTGCTGTGCCAAACATTGCGATCACTGTCTAAAACGCTGCCTATTATTTTTTTAACCGCTCGTGATAGCGAAATAGACACTGTATGCGGCCTACGTATGGGCGCCGACGACTACCTCACAAAAGATATTAGTTTGGCTCATTTAGCGGCGCGTATTGGTGCGCTATTTCGTCGTATGGAAGCACTTAAACAACCTGCCGACGAAAATGCACTTATAACTCGTGGGCCGCTAACGCTCGACACACAGCGCATGCAGGTGTTTTGGCAACAACTATTAGTTGATTTAACAGTAACCGAATTTTGGATGTTGCACTCCCTCGCACAGCGCCCCGGACATGTTAAAAGCCGTAATGAATTAATGAGTGATGCTAAAATTTATGTAGACGACAGCACCATAACTTCACACGTAAAACGTATTCGTAAAAAATTTATAGCACTCGATAGTAACTTTGACTGCATAGATACAGTGTATGGCATGGGCTACAGGTGGGAGCAAATTTAATGTTGCGATTTGGCCTACGTAGTAAGTTTATTTTACTTTCTTGCTTTTTATTTTTATTGCCCTGGTTGGGCTACGAATATGTGTGGGAAATGGAAAAGTTTTTACGCCAAGGCCAAGAAAAAACCTTAGTAGGCACTACCCGTGCCCTCGCCACTGCCCTGCATGAACGCCCTGCATTATTTGATCAGCAAACTAGTTTTTTAGATCAAGTTGTAAAGGGCCGCGATCTATACGCGTACAACCTTAAAAATCCTATTCAACTCGATGGTAAGCTCACAGATTGGGAGAGCTATCAGGCATTATTTTGGCAATACGACAAACGCTACTTACAAAAAACCGACAACAAGCATCAAGCCAGCGATCTGTCGTTTGAGCACATGGTAGGAAAGTTTGATAATTACCTTTATGCACTGTTTAAAGTAACTGATAACCAACTCGTTTATCGGCCAAAAAACAGTTTAAGTATTACTAATAACGACCATTTAAAAATTGGCTTAAAAACACCTGATGGGCAGTTTAACCGCTATATTATTGCGCCACGGCAAGATGGCTGGGTAAACGCTTTTAATGCAGATAGCAAAGTACCCTTTACAAAAATTCAGGGCTATTTTAGCAGTACGGCGGCTGGCTACAATATTGAGCTACGCTTTCCTATTAGTATGCTTGGCAATAAGCTTGGCTTTGCCATTGTTGATGTAGATAACAAAGAGCCCTTTTTAGAACCTAAAATAATGTCGACCTCAAACTTAAATAACCCCAGCGATTTAGGTTCAGTACTTGTGCCCTCTCCCGAAATTAATCGTATTTTAAAAGGCATGGGCCACAGTGGCAGCCGTATTTGGGTGGTTGATAAGCATCATAGAGTATTAGCACAATCGGGCTCGATTCATCATGCCGATGGCGTATGGGCTGACGGCCTTGCCAATCAAGCTCCTGAAACTTGGTGGCAACAGTTTGAGCAAAACTACTTGCATCCCCTTTATTATAAAATTTTAACACGCCCCGAAAACGAATTTTTAGATACTCTGCACGACGTAGCAGCTATGCAAGGCAGTCATTTAGCCAAAGCACTAAAAGGCCAGCCTGCATCATCGTGGCGATTAACCCCCGACAGTAAAGCCGTTATTTTATCGGCTGCTTACCCTATTTGGATCCAAGATAAAGTAATTGGCGCGGTAATAGCCGAGGAAACTACCAATGGCGTACGTACACTGCGTAATAAATCGCTCGAAAAATTATTTAACGTTATTTTAGCCGTGATGCTTATTGGCACTGTAACCTTATTCTTTTTTGCCTCTCGAATATCGAGCCGTATTAGGCGTTTGCGCGATACTGCAGAGCAAGCTATAGATGCACAAGGGCGAGTTACTGGCAGTATTAATTACAGCGATGCTAATGACGAAATTGGCGATCTATCACGCAGTTTTGCTAATATAGTCAGCCGCCTTGGTGGCTATACCAACTATTTAGAAAATATGTCGTCGCGGTTATCGCACGAGCTGCGTACACCTGTTGCGGTAGTGCGCTCATCGCTCGAAAATCTGCAAATGCAACCACAAAGCGAGCTGAGTCAAAAGTACTTAGATCGCGCCAGTGAAGGCGTTGAACGCTTAGGTAAAATTATTACCACCATGAGCGAAGCCACTCGCTTAGAGCAAAGTATTCAAAGCAATGAGCCTGAGCCATTCGACTTACAAAAAGTAATAAGTGGCTGCATGCAGGGCTACCAGCTTACTTACCCTAAGCAGCTGTTTACACTTGATATATGCCAAACTGCGCTTCCTATGCAAGGCGCACCAGAGTTTATAGCGCAACTGCTCGATAAGTTAATTAATAATGCAATTGAATTTAGCCACGCAGAAAAGCCAATTAGTGTTAGCTTAAAGCAAAACGACAGTGCAGCAATTTTAACCGTAGGGAATTATGGTCCATTATTACCTGCAGGTTTAACTGAGCATATTTTTGATTCTATGGTGTCGGTGCGTAGCCAGCAAATGCAGCAACAGCCACATTTAGGATTAGGACTCTATATTGTAAGGTTGGTGTGCGACTACCATAATGCCAGTGTAACCGCTAAAAACAATCAACAGGGCGATGGCGTAGTGTTTACTGTAAGCCTGCCATTAGTTAAGTAAAAGTGGGTTGTAATTTACTTAACTAATACTCGCCACTGGGTTGGCTTTTTTTGGGTTACAATTTAGTAAGAGTTAAAATGTAACTGTTCACTTTTAATTCAGTGGCAAGACCCTAACCTAGCGCTAATCACCCTAAGCTAAGGTTTAATCATGCACCCACTATTAGAGCAAGAAGAGCTAGATTTTATATTTGAATTATATAGGCCAACAACAAGCACTAAACCTGTAAGCGAGCAGAGCCAAAACCGCAACTATAAAAAAGTAACGCAGCGCCAGTGCAATAAAGATAACAGCACATCAAGTTACTTAATTTAATTACTTTTAATACCCTACTCACTGTGCCTGTTTTTCTCGTGTTAAAAACGCTTTTACACAGTTTATTTCCGCTTGTTTAACTTCCTCGCCTATTTCTGGGCCTTTTTTGCCGCTGTTAAGTGCAGCTTGTACCACTTGTTTTTTATCTAGCTTTAATAGTTCTGCATGAATAGCACGCAGCTTAGCTGCTTGCGGGTAAGGTTTATCTACGAGTGTTTCGCCGCGCCCTTGTGCATCGCATTGGCATGCTTGAGTAAAAGCAATAAAACGTTGTGGATGAACCAAGGCGTTTAAATTAGTCACAATTAACTTATGAACCGTTTCGGGCCTTAATTGCTCTAATGTATGACAAAGAGTGTGATTATCGCTAGTAAGTACGCCAATATCGCGAAAGCAATTAGGTATTTTTAAGCGTTCACAAAACTGTTCAACTACAGCAACCCCATCTCGTTCATGGCCACGTAAATTACCGCGTTTTTTAAAACTGATCGCTTTACCAAAGTCGTGAGTTAATGCAGCAAAACGCGTTGCTAAATCAAAATTCAAATCGGCTGCACGCCTAAGTACTAACATGGTATGCACAAACACATCACCCTCGGGGTGATGTTGTTTAGGTTGCGGCACATTAACCATTTTCTCAAGCTCGGGAAAAATCCCTAAGCCTTGCAACGCTTGAAAATAAAGTTCGGGATGCTTTTCACCCAGGGCTTTTTCGGTCTCTAACCATACTCGCTCTGGCACTAAATGATTAAGCTCGCCTTGCTGCTTAAGCTGTTGCATTAGCGCATAAGTGCTCGGATGTATACGCCACTCGCTGCCAAAACGGGCTAAAAAGCGAGCTATACGCAACACCCGCACTGGGTCTTCTACAAATGCATCTGTTGTATGGCGCAGTATTTTATCTTTAAGGTCTTGTTGGCCGTTAAATGGGTCAATTATATTGTCGTTAGCATCGAGCGCCATAGAGTTTATAGTTAAATCACGTCTGGCTAAGTCTTCCTCTAGAGTCACATCTGGGCTGGCATCAACCACAAAACCGGTATAGCCTTTACCACTTTTTCGCTCAGTGCGCCCAAGTGCATATTCTTCTTTGGTTTTTGGGTGTAAGTAAACCGGAAAGTCGCTACCTATTGGCACAAAGCCTAACGCTTCCATTGTCTGTGGCGTTTCGCCAATAACAACATAATCGTTGTCATTTGATGCTCTTTTTAGCAGTAAATCACGCACTGCACCACCAACTAGGTAAACCTGCTCCAATGCTTTATCCACGTAACCTCCAAAAACAAATACCAAAACTGCAATTAATGGTACTAATTATACCCAAAACCATATTAAAAGTCTGAGTAGTTTGACCTACCGCTAACTTGCTCATTACAATAGCGCTTTATTTTTAGCTAAAGTCATAACAACAATGAAAAAGCACTCTGCAAAAAAAGAACTCATGCTACTGCCTATATTACTGGTGGTTATTTTAATGTGTGTGGTGGGGCACTTTTTTATGCAAGCAGATTATCAAGACAGTAACATGATTGAATACATGTTAGCAGCGCTACCATTTGCAATGTTTGGCTTAGTGGTTGTAGCCTTTAAAATGGCGGCTAAAAGCGAAAAAAAAGAACAAAACGAGCAGGATTCTTAATCCTGCGTTATGTGTTTAAAGTACATGATAACCAAACCAATCAGGTTTAATTTTTTGTGCTTGCCCACTTGGGGTCAGTTTTATACTAAGCTGGCTGTCGAGTAAATCTATTGCAAAGCAATCGTCTACGTCGTGTAAATCATCTTTATGAATATGGCTAAAGCCAGCGAGTAAATCGTTTTTAGCGCGCTGTTTGGCCTCTTGACTACTGCTTGCTACATACAGTGCAAAGTCGTGTTGCTCAGCCATTAAATCGCTTCTGTAGGCGCCTAAGTTTACAAAGTAAAGCTGTTTAGTTTGCTCAACGGGCGTGTCGCTTACTGTAACTTTATAACCATCTATGTGGTTAATTGCCATATAGCTATCCATATGCACGCTGTTTTTGTCGCCCACCCATTGGCTTTTTAATTTAGTATAGGTTTGCTCAATGTTTTGCCCAACTACAAAACGAATGTCGTGCATTTCTATATGACAGCCCTGAATTCGCCCACCTAAATACACCATAAATAACTGCATGTTTAGTTCCTATAAATTGGTTATTTAAGCTAAATTATCAACATCTATATTGTGCTTTTTAATCAGTTTATAAAAATCTGAACGGTTACGTTTAGCTAGTTTTGCGCCTTCGGCGACATTTCCACCAGCCATTTTAAGGGTGTTTATTACGTAGTCGCGTTCAAATTCTTTTTTAGCGTCGTTTAGCGACAATGGCTCTACATTTTTTTCGTTGCTATTTAATGCACTTAGCACTAAATGCTCTGAAATAACTTCGCTTGGGGTAAGTGCTACAACTTGCTCTACCACGTTTTGAAGTTGGCGAATATTACCTGGCCAGTCGTAACGCACGAGTGCGTGCATGGCGTCGTTGGCAAAGTGTTTTTCGCTTTGCTTCATTCGCTTTGCAATACTGGCGCTAAAGTATTGTGCAAGTAGACTTATATCTTCGCGACGCTCGCACAAAGGAGGGAGTTTTAAATTAACCACGTTTAAGCGGTAGTATAAATCCTCCCTAAACTGCTGATTTATAATCGCTTCGGGGAGGTTTTTATGAGTTGCCGATACAATGCGAACATCTATGGCTATTTCTTCTTGAAAGCCGACTGGACGTATGGTTTTTTCTTGCAATACGCGCAGTAACTTAACTTGTAAATTAAGCGGCATATCACCTATTTCATCTAAAAATAAGGTGCCTCCCTCAGCTTGTTGAAACAGTCCTTGGTGATCTTTTATTGCCCCAGTAAACGAGCCTTTTTTATGACCAAATAATTCTGACTCTAGCAGTTCACCCGGTACTGCGCCGCAGTTTATCGCTACAAATGGGCCTTTACTTACATGGCTATGCTGATGAATAGCTTGAGCTAATAACTCTTTACCCGTACCACTGGCTCCCGATATTAATACGTTAACTTGCGTTGGCCCTAGCAGTTTAACTTGCTCTAGCAAATGTAGCATAGCGCCGCTACGAGTAACTATATTGCTAGTGGGTATTATTTCATCGGCATTTACGCCGTGTATTTCTATCGCTTTTGCTAAGCTGTCGAATAACTCGTCTTTATCTATTGGTTTGGTAATAAATGCAAAAATGCCTTGTTTGGTAGCCTCTACCGCATCAGGAATAGAGCCATGCGCTGTCATCATAATAACGGGCAATGCCGGATAGCGGCTTTGCAATTGGCGGTGCAGTGCCATGCCATCCATTTCGTCCATGCGCAGGTCGGTTACTACGGCATCGAACACTTGGCTTTTTAATATTTGTAACGCAATTAGGCCGCTCTCGCAGGTGGTAACCTCGTAGCCTTTTGATTCGATACGAATAGCGAGCAATTTTAATAAGCTGGCATCGTCATCCACTAATAATACTTTTGCACCTTGCGGTTTTATTGCTGGCATAACTACTGCTCCTTAGTTTCTTCGCGTAATAACAGTTGCTGCTCTATGGTTGCTAATGACGAGAGCGTTTGTTGCATTTTATTATTAAGTGCTTGCTGCTCTTTTTTAGCATTTATTTGTAGTGTTACTTGTTGTTTTTGTAGCCATAAATACTGTTTTATATCGTCTGGCCAATAGTAAGCTTGGTCAAGTTTAAGTAACTTACTCATTACCGTATTAGGATCGCTACTAGTGTTTAAACACATAAATTGAAAAAAGTTTTTTAGTTCTTTTTCGCCAACAAAATCTTTGTTATCTGGGGTTAACTTAAAACCACCACATTTATTAGCATGCCAGGCTATTACTTGCTCCGCAGGGGGATACATAGGATCGCTTTTAGGCCGAGGCTTTGGGCTTGGCTGGCTGTTTTTATCGCTCGTTACTTTAGTTTGCGTTTGCGCCACTGGGCTATCAACCACTTGCTGTTGGGGGTTATTAGTTTTGCACCCCGATAAAATGATGGCACTGCCACACACACATAAAATAGCCATTAAACGCGAGGTCATGCTAGTTAACTCCTTGATTTGTTATTATGGGAAGCGTAATTAAAAATCGACAACCTTGGGGTTCATTTTGCTCTATTAATAATTGTCCGTTTAATTGCTCTACTGACTCTTTAACAATAGTTAAGCCTAAGCCACTGCCTTGTAGCGTAACATTTTTGCTATGCTTACCTTGATAAAATGCGCTAAAAACATGTGCTTTTTCGTGCTCTTTAATTCCGCATCCCTCGTCGCTTATCGCCATTTTTAGCTTACTGTGCTCAAAGGTTAACGCTATAGATACTGCCTGCCCGTGTTGTGAAAACTTTAAGCCATTAGAAATTAATTGCACTAAAATCATTTCAATTAACTCCCCAGGTAACGCAAGCGCCTTATTAGGTAAGTTGTTATGCCAAATAAGGGTTTGCTCTCGGGCTGTTAGGCGGTGCTCAAAATGACTATTAATTTTATTAATTAAATGATTAAACTCAACCTCACTTACGCTGTCTTTACTAGTACGAATCGCGTTATAACTAAGTAGGCTGTCAATCATAGTACGAAGGCGCACCATAGACTGGCTAATAAGCTCAAGTACAGCGCGTTGCTCTTTAGTTATAGGGCCAACTATTTCATCGCTGAGCAAGTCGGTGCCCTCGACCATTGAGGCTAGAGGTGTTTTAAGTTCGTGGGTAACGTGGCGTAAAAAGGTGTCTTTTTGCTGCTCAAGTATATGTAACTGAGCTTGCACCCATTGTAATTTATTACCTAATTCAACTAGCTCTGCTGAGCCTTGCACGGCTATTTTTTGTTGCCAGTCACCTTGCCCTAATTTACCAATAATTTTAGTCAGGCTTTTTAAGCGGCCACTTATACGCCACAAAAAACCGCCTCCTACTAAGAGTGTTAGCGGAATTAGCGCCACCAGCCAGTTAATAAATGAAGTTTGTAACTGCGCTATTTCTTTTTGATTATTAGTAATTTGGGTTTCGCTTTTATCGCGTAACCATAAGGTAAGTTCGGCGAGTAAATCGCTAATAGGTAAAAACAAGGCTACCTGCTGTTGTTTTTGTTCAACAAGTCGAGTGTGTGCTAGTTGCAGAGTATTCGTTAAACGCTGCCATTGTGCGGTGTGACTTTTACTGGGCGCTATACGTGTAAGATCTTCAATACTTTGTAGCGATGCTTGCCACTTATCAACTATGAGCGTATCGAGTGACTCACTTTTTAGTACCCAATTTTGCCGAGTAGCGCGCTCTAAACTATTGAGTTCTTGTTTTAAAATATTAAACGATTTAGTTACTTGGTAGTTATTACTAACAATTTGCTGAGTTACAGCTAACTGCTTATTAAGCGCATTTAAAAATACAATAACCACTAACGATAAGGGTAATAACGACAGCAGCATACTCATTACAAACTGGCTAATTAAATTAGGGCGCCAATTAAGTATTGCTTTGTATTTTTCAGCCATCGCTGCTGGCATTGCATCCATCCTTTAGTAACTTTAAACAGCCTATTATTAAGCGTTTAAGTTATACACTAGCTGAATCAATTTATATATCTGTTATTCGTACTGCAAAGCCGCCTGTTGCCAAACAGCAACAACTCAACTCTTTGATTTATATTGCTTCTTTATTTATAAGCCAAATTTCGTTGCAAAAAACACACAGATACCTGTAAAACTTGCTTAACCTATAACACCAAAAACCATAAGTAACTGAATTTAAACGGTAAAAATAATTGGCATCGTTTTTGTAATAGTTAATCTAAGTTTATCTTATAAGGAAATGACCATGAGTAATCGCTTTTTAATTATTATGCCAATCGTTGCGCTAGGCTTTTTGAGCGCTAACGCGCTGGCAATGGATGTACAAGCTACTTTTAATGAACTTGATAAAGACAGTAACGGTACTCTCAGCGAAGCTGAAGCTGGTGAGGACGCCGTACTTCATGAAAACTTTTCACAAATAGATACTGATCAAAATGGTCAGCTGTCGCTAGATGAGTTTAAACAGTTTATTAAGTAACTAACCTAGTAACCAAAGGAGTTTTTTATGAAACAGCTTATAGCCGCATTTTCGTTACTGTTTTTAGTTATTAGTGCTACTGCCCTGGCTTCATCGTTTAATGCTCGTTTTGCTTTTTTAGATAAAAATATGGATGGAAAAATATCTATTACCGAAGCCAAAAAAGATAAAGAAGTAATGAAACAGTTTTCTGATTTAGATGTAAATAACGATGAAATGATCTCTAAAAAAGAGTTTGAGGCGTTTAAGCCTTAAGTTTAAATTCAAGTTTGGTCTTGTAAAATTAACTAAAAGTATTTGCTATAACCCCTGAGGGAGTGTGTAAATGGATTTAATGTTGGGCGTTAAATTATGGCAAGTACTTTATTTTATTACGAATGACATTAAAATGAGCTTTGCGAAGGAGCACCATGAAGATACGCGCTTGTTTAGTTAGTTGCTTATTATTACTAAGCTTTAATTCATTAGCACTTGATGTAAAGCAACGTTTTGATCACCTTGATACAGATCAAAGCGGCTATTTAATTCACCATGAGCTTGAGGCTCAACCGCACTTACTAAACAACTTTAGCAAATGGGATAAAAACCAAGATAATAAAATTTCATTGGTTGAATTTAAAAATTATCTTACGAATAACCTCTACTGAGTAATTTATGAAAAATATAAGCTATATAGCGCTCGTTGCGCTTAGTATTTGTAGCACACCAAGCTTTGCCAGCAGCAATAACATTGCCAAGCAATTTGAAAAATTTGATCGTAACCAAAACGGCTTATTAAGCCGAGCAGAAACAGCCAGTGACCCTGCCCTATGGTCTCGTTTTGCAAGTTACGATAAAGACAAAGACGGCCACCTTTCTTTAAGCGAATTTACACTTTATGCAAGTCAGTAATTAATTTACCAATAAATTAACTGGCTTACTCTGCACAAATAACAATCCAACCACCTCAAGTGGTTGGTATTATAAAAGTGAGTTTGTTATGTTAAAGCCATTAACAATAAAAATAAGCTCACTATGCCACTCAAAAAAATAATCAAACCTTTGCTACTCGCTTGCCTTTGCGCAGGCTCAAGCCTTGCGATTGCGCAAACTAAAGTTATTTACAACGCCAACGGCTACACACCTTTGTACAAAGGTGAAGTGCAGCAGTTTTCTACTTTAGTTATAAAAAACGGTAAAGTAGTTAAACTTGGCGGCGATACGCTAAAAAATAGCTTTCCTGATGCAAAGCTTATTGATGCTCATGGCAATACGCTATTACCGGGTTTAATTGACGCACACGGTCACATTATTGGTTTAGGTAATAACCTGTCACAATTAGATTTACGCGGTGCGCTTTCTATTGATGAAGTTACTAATAAACTCAAGGTATTTGCAAATAACAAACAAGGTTGGATTATTGGCCGTGGCTGGAATCAAGAGCTGTGGCAAAAAAAGCAGTTTCCTACCGCTGCCGATTTAGACAAAGTAGTGAGCGATCGCCCTATTGTACTATCGAGAATTGATGGCCACGCTATTTGGGTAAATAGCAAAGCCCTAGAGCTTGCGGGTATTACTGCAAACACCCAATCGCCAGAAGGCGGCGAAATTATTAAAGACGAATTTGGCAATCCTACTGGTATATTTGTAGATAAAGCAGAATCGTTAATTAAACAATTTATGCCAAAACCATCAAAACAAACTCTTAGTGACTCTTTAGATGCTGCCGGTAATCATTTATTAAGTTTAGGGATTACCTCAACCCATGATGCGGGTATAGATAAAACCACTTGGGAATTATACAAAGAACGCGGTGAACTAGGCAATTTACCACTGCGTATTGTGGCAATGCTCAGTGGCGCGAGTCCTGATTTAAAAACCATGTTAAAAGCAGGTCGATACCAAGATGCCAACGACTTTATGTCTATTCGCAGCGTTAAGGTTTATGCTGATGGCGCATTAGGTTCGCGTGGCGCGGCGCTAATTGAGGATTATGCCGACAGAAAAAACCACCATGGCTTAATGCTCGAAACCCAGCAAAAACTAGAAGAGCTATTTACGCTTAGTTTTAAAAGCGGTTTTAGTGCCAACACCCATGCAATTGGCGACAAAGCTAACCACGTTGTATTAGATGCTTATAAAAATGTATTTAAAGCAACCGGCGGAATTTTACTACGTAACCGTATGGAGCATGCACAAATAGTAACGCTTGATGATATTAAGCGCTTTAAAACATTAAAAATTATTCCTTCAATGCAACCAGTGCATGCCACCTCTGATATGCACATGGCAGAACAACGCTTAAGCGAAAAGCAATTAGCGGGTGCTTATGCATGGCAAACCTTTTTAAAACAAGGGTCAGTGATTGCAGCAGGATCTGACTACCCAATAGAATTGGCAAATCCTTTTGATGGCTTGTATGCAACAATTACTCGTATGGATCACAACCAACAACCAACCCAGGGCTGGCGCGCTAGCGAAGTATTAAGCCGTGAAGACGCACTGCGTGCTTTTACCCTAGGCGGCGCTTATGCAGCGCATCAAGAGTTTAAAGTGGGTAGTTTAGAGCAAGGAAAGTGGGCCGACTTTATTTTAATAGATAAAGATTATTTTAAAGCCCCGGTTGATGAACTATATAAAATAAACGTATTACAAACATGGATTGCAGGCAAACTTCGTTACGAAAAAGAGGCTGTGACTGCGCAATAAACTGAATACAAACTGAAAATAACAAATTAATGATAAAATTTAATTAAAGTAATCAAAAAGTGTGTCGATAAAGTGGGGTATTTAAAAATCCCCTTATGTTTCAGGAAGAAAACATGTTATCTAAAAAAATATCTCTTACTTTATCGGCACTTTTTACCCTTTCACTTTCAGCTTGTTCTAGTCACCCTGTTTACAATGGTCACGCTCCTCATAATGACTATTCTCATAACAAAAGGCACGTTCAAAATGACTCGCCTCGCGTGAGTAACTGGCAGTTTCCAGAAAAAAATTACCGCCCAATAAATAGCAGTAAATTACTTAGTAATTACACCGAACAATTAGCCATGAAGCTAATTGAAAATATGAATTACATAAATAGTAATACCCCTATTGCCATTACTTCTTTTGTAAATTTAGATGATAACCTACAAACAACTAATATTTTTGGTAACCATTTAGCTGAGAGCTTTATTACTGAACTACAAGAGTTTGGATTATCTGTTGTAGATTACAAACACACAGGTACTGTACATGTAACCCCAAATGGCGACTTTTCATTTAGTCGTAATGGTCGAGAAATTAAAGGCTACCCGCATATTGAATACACTTTGACTGGCACACTTACTTATACCAATCGCGGTGTTATTGTAAACGCACGTATTATTGGCGCTAAGTCAAAGGTAGTGGTGTCTTCGGCTAAAGGATTTGTGCCTAGTTTTGTGGTTGAGTCGTTATATCCCACTCGCCGCGTTGACGGCATAGCGCTTGACGCAATCTTATAAAAACCAAAAAGGATTAGCTTAGGCTAATCCTTTTTAGGCTCTGGCTGTTTATTACGGTATAATTTAATAATATGATACGCGTTTACAAACGCGAGTAAGCCGTTAGTAAAGGCAACGGGTACTGCACCAATAGCTAAGCCATAAATAGTAAAGGCGATACACCCAAATAAATTATACCAACGCAGCTTTACCACGTCGGTCATTGTTAACGATGCAACCAGTAAAGCAGATGCTATATAACCTAAATATTCCCAACTCAATTGTTCTCTCCTAGGCTTTAGGTTAGCATTGCATATTAAACTTTAGTACATTGAATCTGTACAGCAACGTAACAGCTAAATAAAAGTTAACCTATAAATGGCTTAAAACTCTGTTGGTTATCAGCAGCTATACTGCTCAAATAATTAGTCCAACAGTGCCAGCCCATTATATTAGCAGCACCTGATATGTTAATTAATTTAACATAATTTCTTAGAGCTTTGATGCTATCGCCATTAAGGTGCAATAAATAGGACAATTGTCCGAAGAGTATGATTGATGTTTCAATACCATTTTTCCAGTTATCTTGTTGAACAACTACTTACCTTTGCCGGTAGTAGTTATCAGCAATCAAAAAAAGAAATATTAATACAACAAGACCAACCTTTAACTAAGTTGGTACTTGTGCGCAGCGGAACTGTGTCGTTTAGTTACGATGTAGGTAACGGACGACGCCTGCTGCTTGGTCAACTCGATTGCAATAACACCCTCATTGGTGAAATAGAAGCGCTCAATAATAATCCCTGCATTTATACAGTAACCTGTTTTAGCGATGTAACTTATAATTTAATTGAGTTAAAGCATTGGCGTGCGTTATTACTTGAAAAACCTGAGCTGAGTTTATACACAGCACAAACTATAGCGGCTAAATTTCAAGAAAATCAAAAAATAAACCTAGATAAATTATTACTGCCACTGAGCTATAACATAGCTAAAGACTGCCTACTAAGAGCCGAGAACAACAACCCTACATTGCTGCGTGCGTATCCTACGGTAAATGCCGAAGCAGAACGTTTTGCAACCACTGAGCGCGCTTACAGGCGCGTTGTAACAGAACTCGTAGAAAAAAGCTTAGTACAAAGAAGTACCCAAGGTTTATTAGCAGTAGATATACCGCGCCTAAGCCAATATGTAGATAGCTTTGCGCAATTGTAATTTATTACATCAGGTTACATAGGTTGAAACGTTAAGTTTTATCCATAAAAAAAGGCCTTAATGGCCTTTTTTTTATTTATGCAGGTTGATTATTTTTCTAGCAAAATGTCATGTATTTTTGCTAGGTCTGATTTGCCAGCAATAATTTCATCCGGTGTTAAACCCGATAACTCATGCGGAAACACTAGCCATTCTTCAGACTCATGAATATAGTAATCTGGCTTCATGTCTACTTTAGAGTTTTTAGGCTTGTAGTAAGGGCATGCAATGCGAATATCGCGCGGTAAGTTTAAACGCATTAGCTCTGAAAGCTTTTCTTTTAATGCAAAAATACTGCGGCCAGAGTCAAACACATCATCAACAATGAGTAATGAGTCACCTGCATTAGCATTTTCTACAATGTAGTGTAAACCATGTACTTTTATCTCTTTAGATTGCTTTCCAATGCCATAATAAGACGATGTACGTACCGCAATGTGATCGGTTTCAATGCCTTTGTAATCGTAAAATTCTTGCACTGCAATACCTATGGGTGCACCACCTCGCCAAATACCAATAATGAAATCTGGACGAAAGCCATCATTATACACTTGCGCTGCTACGCGAAATGAATCTTCAAGTAATTGTTGAGCCGTGATATAGCACTTATCTGACATAGTTAGGATCCCAGTGGTGAGTACAACATTTGAGCGCAGCTTAGATTAAAGCTGTAAATGAAACGTTCAAACATCTAAGGCGAGGGATTTTACCGTAATTTAAATCAAAATGCTTGTTTGCAGCACAAAAAAATAGGCACCAAACGGTGCCTATTATAATTTTTTAATAAACTAACTCTGCAAATATTACGCTTTTTCTAACAAGGTGCGAGCAACAGTACGCATGCCTTGTGTGGTAGCGCCTGCAGCCCATTGGTTAGTGCTGCTCATATTAAATGCAGCTGCCAGATCAATATGCACCCAGCCTTTGCCATCATTTGCTACAAAGCGCGATAAGAAACCAGCCGCATTTGATGCACCACCATAACCACCGCCTTTTTGCGCACGGCTGTTAGCTGTATCGGCATAAGCCGATGGGCAGTTTTGCTGATGCCACTTTTCAAGTGGTAATGGCCACGCAGCTTCCATTTCTTGAGAAGCAAAGTCTTCAACTTCACGTACTAGCTCTTTATCAAGTGCAAACAAAGCATTGTACTCTTGGCCAACAGCAACTAGCGCAGCGCCAGTTAGTGTTGCAGCATCAATAATTAATGGCGCACCACTCTCACCTGCGGCCATTAAGCCGTCAGCTAATACTAAACGCCCTTCAGCATCAGTATTTACAATTTCAACTGTAGTGCCATTTTTATACGTTAAAATGTCACCTAATTTATAAGCATGGCCAGAAATTAAGTTTTCTGCACAGCATAAAAACAGCTTAATACGTTTTTCAATACCGCGATTAATAGCCAGTGCCAAACCAGCCGTTACTGTAGCAGCACCGCCCATATCGCACTTCATGCCTAGCATACCTTCGCTTGACTTAATTGAGTAACCGCCTGAGTCAAACGTAATCCCTTTACCTACAAGCGCAGCGCTTACTGGCGCATTTGCGTCGCCTGTTGGGTTGTAATCAAGCTCAAGTAAAACTGGCGGGCGAACACTACCACGGCCAACAGCATGAATACCGATCCACTGTTGCTCTAATAATGCATCGCCTTTAATAATTTGGTAGCTCACATGCTCAGGCGCTAACGATTGAATAAATTCAGCGGCTTTTTCAGCAAGGCTTTCTGGGTAAATGTCATCGGCAGTACCGTTAACCATTTCGCGAGCCCAAATAGCTGAGGTTTTTAAGTTACCTAGCTCTTTAATATCTGACTGTGCGTTGTCAACAAAGGTAACGCCATTTAACGATTTAGGCGTTACAAACCCTTGATAAAACGCCCACTGGCTTTCGGTACACCAAGTATCGCCAGTTAGTTCAACAGCTTTTACGCCTTGAGTAGCAATAGTACGCGCTGCTTTTTGAACATTTTTTAATGTTTCTTGCTCAGATAAATGAACGGTTGCCCCGTGTTCATTAAAAGATAACGACGCGTTTTCGCCCCAATGGCTTGGTGCTGACTGCTCGCTTAGTTGAACAACAAATTTTTCACTCATGTTAGAATATCCTTGCACTTAAATGTGCCACCGAGTTTACTATAGAGCGCTTGAGTTCCCAACAGCTTGAGATAAATAACATAAATTACGCTACGGAAGTTATTATGAAGTACCAACCTGCCCTGCAATCAGCCACCTTATTAAAACGCTATAAACGTTTTTTAGCTGATTTACAGCTCAGTGATGGCTCAGAGTTTACCGCCCATTGTGCCAATACAGGTAAAATGACTGGCTGCGCTGAACCCGGTTTTAATGCTTTTTACTCCACCAGTACTAATAGCAAACGCAAATACCCGCAATCGTTAGAGCTCACCCAAAATAGTTTATCGCAACTTATTTGCGTTAATACCGCAGTGGCAAATAAAGTGGTTGCTGAAGCTATAAATGCCAATCTTATTAGTGAGCTTAGCAATTATGAGCAATTACAAAGCGAAGTTAAATATGGCAACGAAAACAGCCGTATCGACTTTTTACTAACCAGCGATGAGCGTCCTAATTGCTACGTTGAAGTTAAATCGGTAACGCTCTTAAGCCAAGATAACCCCCGCAGTGGCCAAGGCTACTTTCCTGATGCACCAACTCTGCGCGGGCAAAAACATATTCGCGAATTAATAGAGATGGTAGAGCAAGGTCATCGTGCAGTATTACTTTTTGTTGTACTGCATCAGGGAATAAATCAGGTAAGCGCTGCTGCTCATATAGACAATAAATATGCACAGTTACTAAATGAGGCAATTAACCAAGGCGTTGAGGTATTTGCATATAAAGCAGATATTTCTACCAATGAAATCATCTTAAAAGAGAAGCTCCCTTTTATATAATCATCATTTAATACAAAGTGTTGTAATTAGGTTTTGGTAAATACAAATATAAAGCAGCGGTAATGGGCTAAATATATAAAGTAAACTTTAAGTAACACCTTGTTTTTTAAATTTTAGCCCACATATATAGGCAAGTTTAGAAACCGATAGTGCGATTAAAAAAAGTACAAATATTACTTATCATACTTTTAAATCAATAAACGTGGTTACAGCTAATTCGATTAATTAAAAATAAATTTGCCTAGGGTATAAGATTCTGTTATTTATACCGCCGGCTAATGCTGAGGCATTAAATTAAGGATTTAGGAGAGAGTTATGCCAAACCAAAATAGATTAGGATTATTGGCTCAAGCCGGTTTAGAACCATACCAAGAAAAACCAGGTGAAGAGTATATGAATGAAGCACAACGTGTTCATTTTAAAACAATTTTAGAAACTTGGCGTAACGATTTACGCAACGAAGTTGATCGTACTAAATCGTATATGCAAGATGAAGCTGCTAACTTTCCTGATCCAGTTGACCGTGCTGCGCAAGAAGAAGAGTTCTCTTTAGAACTGCGTACTCGTGACCGCGAACGTAAACTGATCAAAAAAATTGAAAAAACAATCAACTTAATTAAAGAAGATGATTTTGGTTTTTGTGAGTCTTGTGGTATCGAAATTGGTATTCGCCGCTTAGAAGCGCGCCCGACTGCTGATTTATGCGTAGACTGTAAAACACTTGCAGAAATTAAAGAAAAGCAATCTGGACGTGGCTAATTAACTTATATTAATTAGTTATGTTTACTACAGCCGTTATTACGCCAACGCGTAAATACTGCGGTCGCTTTGCACCGTCTCCTTCTGGGCCATTACATTTTGGCTCATTAGTAGCGGCTGTAGGTAGCTATCTTGATGCTAAAGCTAACCAAGGAAAATGGTTAGTTCGCATCGAAGATATAGACACCACTCGCGTTGTAAAAGGCGCCGACATCGACATTCTAAATACCTTACAAGCCTATTCTCTGCACTGGGATGAAAACGTCGTTTATCAAACACAACGTTTAGATTTATACCAAGATGTTGTTAACTCTTTACACAATAAAAACCTTATTTATGCCTGTAGTTGCTCGCGCAAACAAATTAAAGCTATTGGCGGAATTTACCAAGGTCATTGTAAAAACCTGCACCAAGATATAACCCACAGTGCCCTGCGCCTTAGCCAAAGCTTTGCCACCAACCAATTTAACGATTTAATTCAAGGCGACATAAACGTTAATAACGCCTTTGCTGCTGAAGATTACATAATAAAGCGCAGCGATGGTTTATTTGCCTACCAGCTTGTCGTGGTAATTGACGATATAGACCAAGGGATCACGCGCATTGTTAGAGGGGCTGACCTAATTGAGCCTACCGTTCGCCAGATCAGTTTGTTTAAACAACTTAATAGCCCAGTCCCCCAATTTGCTCATTTACCCTTAGCAGTTGCAAAGCCAGGCTTTAAGCTCTCAAAGCAAAATTATGCGCCAGCAATTTGTAAGCAAAACCCTAAACCGGTACTTATCGATGTGTTCGCGTTTTTAGGCCTAGCAGTCCATAGCCAGCTTATGGACTTAAATATTGAGCAACTACTTGCATGGGGGGTAAATAACTTTAGCTTAAATCAAGTGCCAAACCTTGCTGAAATTCAAATTTAGCAGCCCACAACTCCCCGTGCGCAATAATTTAGACCTTTAAGTAAATAAAAATCGCTAAAAATGGCTTAATTTCAGTGCAGCAACTTAATTTTTAAACCTTGCTGGTATATGATAGCCGCCTAAATATATGCTATTTACATTAATCAGCCAGTAATAGGTTATAACACCTACATTTGCTGTAATTTTGATTGCAATGGCAAGTCAATCAACACCTTCTAGGAGACAGACTATTATTTCCAAGCTTTTTCAATTTTGTCGACAAATAATCGGCCCAAATGCCAGTGCCGAAAACACGGCAATAAGCAGCGAACCGCTAGTGATCTCACGAGGTGAACATGGTATTTCTCGTAAACAATTTAGCCCAAATGCAATCAAAGTTTTATACCGTTTAAAAGACGGTGGTTTTGACGCCTACCTAGTTGGTGGTTGTATTCGCGATGTATTGTTAGGTCAACAGCCAAAAGATTTTGACGTTGTAACAAATGCCACGCCAGAACAAGTTAAAAAGTTATTTAGAAACTGTCGTTTAATTGGCCGCCGCTTTCGTTTAGCTCACATTGTATTTGGTCGTGAAATAATAGAAGTAGCTACCATGCGCGGGCACCACGAAGCGCCAGAGGACAAAAACCAAATAAGCCAATCGAGTGAGCAAGGACAATTGCTACGCGACAACGTATTTGGCAGTATTGAGGAAGACGCAGAACGCCGTGACTTTTCAATCAATGCACTTTATTACTCAATTAACGATTTTTGTATTTACGATTACGCCAATGGTTTAGCCGCAATAAAAGCTAAACAAATTGAGCTAATTGGCGATCCAGAAACGCGTTACCGTGAAGATCCGGTGCGCATGCTACGTGCGGTACGCTTTGCCACTAAGCTAGATATGAAAATTGCACCAAACAGCGAAAAGCCGATGACTGCTTTAGCAAGTTTGCTAGATAACATTCCACCGGCGCGTTTGTTTGAAGAAATACTCAAACTGTTTTTAAACGGCAAAGCACAAGCTAACTACTTAATGCTGCGCAAATACGGCCTATTTAACTCACTGTTTCCAGAGCTAAACCGTATTTTAGATAATAACCCGGGCGGGCTTGAAGCCACTTTTATTGAAAACATGTTTAAAAATACAGACGATCGTATTAACGCAGATAAAAAAGTAACCCCTGCGTATGTATTTGCTGCGCTACTTTGGTTTCCGCTATTAGAGCGCACTAAAACAGTACAAAATGAAGAGCAGCTCTCTGAATACGATGCATTTTCGCAAGCAATTAATAGTGTACTTAGCGATAACGCCCAGCACATAGCTGTTCCTAAACGCTTTACTTTAGGCGCACGCGACATTTGGCATATACAGCATCGTTTAGATAAACGTGCCGGCCAACGTGCATACAGATTAACGCAGCAACCTCGCTTTAAAGCCGCATACGACTTTTTATTAATGCGTGTGGAGGCCGGCGAAACACAACATAGCGAGCTTGCTCAGTGGTGGACACAATATTTGAGCCTAGATATTAATGGCCAAAAAGAAATGGTAAGAACCTTGGGTCAGCCTGCGGGGCCAAAACCACGCAGACGCGCTCGCCGTCGTACACCTAAAAAGCCAACAGAGTAACTTCTATGCACTGTGTTTATTTAGGTTTGGGTGCCAATTTAAACTCACCAAAAAAGCAGCTTGATAACGCTATTGCCGCGCTTAAAAAGCTGCCAGATTGTGAATTTATAAGTGTTTCGCATTACTATGCGAGTAAGCCCATGGGCCCACAAGACCAACCTGACTATATTAACGCCGTTGCCTGCATAAACACTACGCTTAGCCCTGAAAAGCTGCTTGATTTAACCCAAGCAATTGAGCTTGAGCATGGCCGTGTTAGAAAAGCCGAGCGTTGGGGGCCACGTACTTTAGATATAGATATGTTATTGTTTGACGCACAAACAATTAATACCGAGCGCCTTATAGTGCCTCATTATGGTTTAACTGAACGTGAGTTTGTTGTGTATCCACTGCTAGAACTTGCGCCAAAACTTATTTTACCCAGCGGCATTGCACTACACACTATTGCAAATACATTACCGCTTAACAATTTACAACAATTACCACAGTAATTAACTAAGGCTTATGCCGGTGAGAAAATTATGTCTAAAATAACAGTTTCAACTTTAAATAAAATGAAAGCAGAAAAAAATAAAATTACTGCTTTAACAGCTTATGATGCCAGTTTTGCTAAGTTATTTCATGATAACGGCGTTGAAGTTATTTTAGTTGGCGACTCTTTGGGTATGGTATTACAAGGCGGCGACGATACACTTGGCGTAACTAATCAAGATATTGCCTATCACACTCGTTGCGTACGTGCGGGTAGCCGTGAGCTGTTTGTTATTGCTGATATGCCGTTTATGACTTATTCGAGCCCCAACGACACCTGTAAAAATGCCGCTGAGCTAATGCGTGCTGGTGCTAACATGGTTAAGTTAGAAGGGGGTGAATGGCTTTTTGAGAGCATTGAAGCCCTAACTCAACAAGGTATTCCTGTGTGTGGTCATTTAGGCCTAACGCCGCAGTCGGTACATGTGTTTGGTGGTTTTAAAGTACAAGGGCGTGCAGAAGAGCAAGCACTAAAAATAATTGCCGATGCAAAAGCCCTTGAAGCGGCTGGCGCACAATTATTAGTACTGGAATGTATTCCAAGCGCACTGGCAAAACGCGTTACCGAAGCATTAACTATTCCTACTATTGGCATTGGCGCGGGTAATACTACCGATGGTCAAATATTAGTAATGCACGACTTAGTAGGTATTTCTGCTGGGTTTATTCCTAAATTTTCGAAAAACTTTTTACTCGAAACAGGCAATATGCCTGAAGCCGTTAAAAAGTATTGTACCGATGTAAAAAGCGGTGCCTTTCCAAGTGCCGAACACGAGTTTAAATAATGCAGTCAATTACTGAAATTAAATCATTACGTAGCCAAATTAAAGCATGGCGTCAAGCCGGATTAAGCATTGCCCTAGTACCCACTATGGGCAACTTGCACTTAGGCCACTTTTCGTTAGTCGAAAAAGCAAAAATGATGGCCGATAAAGTCGTAGTAAGCATTTTTGTTAACCCTATGCAATTTGGCGCTAATGAAGACTTAGACAATTACCCTCGTACCCTTGATGAGGACAAGCGTGGCTTAGCCGATCTTGAAACTGATATTGTATTTACGCCAAGTGTAGAGACTATTTATCCTAATGGTTTAGCTGCACAAAGCTTTGTAGATGTACCTGATATTTCATTAGGTTATTGTGGTGGTTCACGCCCAGGGCACTTTAGAGGTGTGGCAACAGTTGTTACTAAACTCTTTAATTTAGTGCAGCCAGATTACGCTTGTTTTGGCGAAAAAGACTTTCAGCAGCTACAAGTAATTAAAACTATGGCTCGCGACTTATCGATTCCGGTTGAAGTTATTGGTGTATCAACTATGCGTGAAGTCTCTGGGCTTGCTATGAGTTCGCGTAATGGTTACTTATCGAATGAGCAAAAAAACAGTGCCACCGTACTTTTTAAAGTGCTTAATAACTGCGCTGAGCAACTTAAAAGTGGTAATACAGACTTTGCTACGCTGGAAGAAACAGCCAAACAAAGTTTACAGCAAGCTGGATTAAAACCAGACTATTTTTCGATAGCTCAACGAGATACGTTAAAAGCTGCTACACTCGATGATAACAAATTTGTCATTTTAGCCGCGGCCTATTTAGGCAGTGTTAGATTAATCGATAACCTTCAGGTTGAAGTTTAATATAACCGCGACTTTCATTTAAGGATAAGCATGCATACTTTAATAAAAATGAGCGCAGTAGCCCTTACATTTATGCTATTAGCAGGTTGTCAGAATAACGCTGGAAATCCAGAGTTAAATCAATGTGCACAACAAAACTATCAATGCGAAAGTAGTTGTGAGCAACAATCAACTGGCGAAGGTTTAAAGCAGCAAGTATGCTCAGCTAAGTGTGTTGAGAGCTATAATCAGTGTAAAGCACAAGCCGAAAACTTAGGTAACATATAAGTATTAAGCTTGTACCTGAACAGTAAATATAAAAAAACCGCTCAATGAGCGGTTTTTTATTGCGTATAATTTAGTGACTTAATTTAAGCCTAACTTTTTAAGCTCAACTTCAGCCAATTTGGCTGAAAGCGGTACATAACCGTCTTTTTCTACAATTTTCTGCCCATCTTTCGACAATACCATTTTTAAAAATTCAGCTTCAATTGGTGCTAATGGTTTATTCGGGTGCTTGTTCACGTAAAGGTATAAAAAGCGCGACAGCGGATACTTACCTTGTGCTACATTTTCAAGCGTTGCATCAACAAAGTGGCTGCCTTTTTTGGCCAGTGGAACTGTGCGTACACCAGAGGTTTTATAGCCTATTCCTGAGTAGCCAATCGCGTTCAATGAAGATGAAATAGACTGCACTACAGATGCTGAACCCGGTTGCTCATTTACGTTATTACGAAAATCGCCTTTACACAGTGCTTTCTTTTTAAAGTAACCATAAGTGCCTGATACCGAGTTACGCCCATACAATTGAATATCTTTAGCAGCCCATTCTCCAGTTAAACCTACGTCACTCCAGCGGTTAACTTGCTGCGTTGCACCGCACTTACGAGTAGATGAAAAAATAGCATCTATTTCATCAATACGTAGCCCTTCTATAGGGTTGTCTTTGTGTACAAATACCGCAAGTGCATCGATGGCAACCCGTACTTCTGTGGGTTTATAACCATGGCGTTTTTCGAATGCTTCAACTTCTTTTGATTTCATTTTACGGCTCATTGGCCCTAAATTTGCTGTGCCTTCGGTTAATGCCGGTGGCGCAGTTGATGAGCCAGCTGCTTGTATTTGAATATTTATATTTGGATAAATACGTTTATATTCTTCAGCCCAAAATGTCATCATGTTCGCTAATGTGTCTGAACCTACCGATGAAAAGTTCCCTGAAACACCACTAATTTTTTGATACTCAGGTAGTGCGTTATCCAAAGCGACTGCTTGTGCAGATACAAACGTTGTAACAGCCACACCCATTGCGGCAACTAAGTTTTTAAATTTCATGTGGGGTTCTCCAATTTGTTCGTCCCATTTTTTAACTGTGTTCACTGTAAATTGTGTAGATGACAGTGATATTACCCTTAAATGACACTTTTATGACTTGCCACTTGTTTGTACTGTGCTGCTCATAGGTACTATTTTATTACTTGAAAAATCAAAAGAAAAACACGAACCTTGACCCAAAACACTACTAATCTTTAACTGGCTATTGTGGCGAGTTAATACGTGTTTGGTAATTGCGAGCCCAAGGCCTGAACCACCTGTAGTGCGACTGCGCGCTTTATCTACCCGGTAAAAGCGCTCCGTTAAACGATTTATATGCTCAGGCGCAATACCATCACCATTATCGGTTACGCTAAAGCAAGCTCGATCGTTTTGACGCTGCCAACATATTGTTATTTTTCCGCCTGGTTTAGTGTAATGAATGGCGTTAAAAACTAAATTAGAGAATGCACTGCGCAGTTCATCTGCTGATCCGCTAATATCTAAGGAAGTATCAATATTAAAAATAAGCTGATGCTTTTTTTGCTGATTAATTGAGTTAGCTTCTGTTTGAATATAGTTAAGTAGTAAGGGTACATTAACCGCTTTATCGTTATTTTGCTTACGCGCACCTTCTATACGTGATAGTGATAGCAGCTGAGTAACTAAACTGTCCATGCGTTTGCATTGCTCAAGCATAGTATTTTGGGCTTTATTCCACATTGCGGGCGGTGGCATCATGTCGCTATCCATCATCTCAAGATAGCCTGTAACCACCGTGAGCGGAGTTCGCAGTTCATGCGACACATTGGCAACAAAGTCTTTGCGCATTTGTTCTAGTTGCTTTAAGCGGGTTACATCGCGTACTACTACCATTAACTGTGTGCTGGCATAGGGCATAACTCTAAACTCAAGTATTTGCTCTATGTTATGACCACTTTCAAGCTCCAGTGGCTCGGTAAATTGGCCGCGGTGCATATACTTAGCAAATTTAGGTTCACGAATTAAGTTATCCAGACGCTGCCCTTGATCTGTAGGCCACTGCAAGCCTAATACTTTTAATGCCAGTTGATTACACCAATAAATGCTTAAATCATTTTGCAGCACTATCACCGCATCAGGAATGGCTTCAGCACCATCACGAAAGCGATGAATTAATGCCGATAGTTCATTACGCTTTTTACGATTACGATGCTGCAGCTGATAAATACCTTCGAATACCTGCTCCCATGCACCCTCTCCTTCGGGCGGGTTAAAGCTTTGTTGATTAAGCAACCAATCACTTAAACGATAAAGTTGGTAGTAGTGCCAAATAAGTAGCGAAAATGAGCCTAAAAATAACAATAAAAATGGGGCACCTACTAACAGCCCTATTAGCAGTAAAGGTATAAAATAGATAAACAGCCGTTTAACTAAGGTGCGTTTATTAATAACTCTATACATACACTGTTACCTTAAAGTCGCTATCCATTGGTACTTAGTTAAGCTGCAAGTACATTATAATTTACTTGAAAAGCGATAACCTGCTCCGCGTACCGTTTGCACTAAGCGGTCATGTCCTAAGGGTGAAATAGCTTTACGTAAGCGGCGAATGTGTACATCAACCGTACGGTCTTCAACATATACGTTAGTACCCCAAACTTGATCAAGTAATTGCTCACGGCTATATACGCGCTCGGTGTGGGTCATAAAAAAGTGTAGTAATCTAAATTCGGTAGGCCCCATATCAAGCTCACTGCCACCTGAGGTAACGCGGTGCGAAATAGGATCAAGGCGCAGGCCATGTACGTCAATTGCTTCTTCTAATGAGGTGGGCGACACACGACGTATAACCGCTTTAATGCGGGCCATGAGTTCTTTTGGCGAAAATGGCTTAGTAACATAGTCATCTGCACCTACTTCTAGGCCGCGTACTTTGTCTTCTTCTTCGCCACGAGCGGTGAGCATAATTATAGGAATAGCGCGCGTGTATTCATTTTGTTTAAACTTTTTAGCAATTTGAATTCCGCTCCCCCCAGGTAACATCCAATCGAGTAATACCATATCAGGGTATGGCTCTACCATTGCCGCAATAGCAGAGTCATAATCTTCTGCTTCAATTGCCTGAAATCCATTTTGTTCTAAAACAAAAACCAGCATTTCTCTGATCGGTGCTTCGTCATCAACGACTAATACTTTACGTGACATTCCATTTATCTCTTAGCTATCGAATTTGTTTTCATTATTATGACTAAGTATGACACTTTTATGAAAACCTAGCGCGTAAGTTAAAATATAACAGTAAAAAAATACAAAATAGTGACAAAATAAATATTTACACGCAATTATAGCGATAAAGCAAAGCGTATAGCAGGATCATTATTTTACTAACATTGCGTATTAAAGTAGCCAACTTTGCTCGCTTAAATAGCATGCGCTAACCTAGTAATACAATTATGATCAGCATTGTGATGATCTTAAATTAAAAGATCAGAGTTTTATTAAGTAGATCCTTCCAGGGATCAGTATTATACCTAGTGAAATAGCTAAGCTGATGATTGTTTGTACTATTCTTTTATTTAATAATGAATTTAAGCGCCAACTAGGGCTAAAATACCGGTTTACTTAGTAAAGTAATGATCTCAAACTGATCACGTTAGTAATTCAGTGATCCTAATTACCTGCTGTTAGTAAGATATTGATCCCTAAACGGCATAAAAAAAGCCAGTGACAATGCAACTGGCTTTAGTAAAAAGTCTAAAATGATCAATTATTTAATGCGTGGGTCTAACTCGCCGCTTAAATACTTAAGATGCATTTCATCTAATGAAATTGGTTTAATTTTGCTAGCTTGGCCTGCTGTACCAAACGACTCATAACGCGAAATACAAATATCGGTCATGGCTTGAGTTGCTGCCGCTAAAAATTTACGCGGATCGAAGTTTGCCGGATTAAGCGCCAAATGGCGACGCACCGCACCGGTAGATGCTAAACGTAAGTCTGTATCAATATTAACTTTACGTACGCCAAACTTAATCCCTTCAATAATTTGCTCTACTGGCACACCGTAAGTTTCTGGAATTTCGCCACCGTACTGATTAATTATTTCTAACCATTCTTGTGGAACCGATGATGAGCCATGCATTACTAAGTGAGTATTTGGAATACGTGCATGAATTGCTTTAATACGATCAATCGCTAAAATATCATCCGTTGGTGGACGAGTAAATTTATACGCACCGTGCGATGTACCACAAGCAATTGCCAGCGCATCAACATGGGTTTTATTTACAAAGTCAGCCGCTTCTTCTGGATTAGTTAGCATTTGCTCAGTGGTTAATTTACCCTCTGCGCCAATCCCATCTTCTTCGCCTGCTTCACCTGTTTCAAGCGAACCTAAAACACCCAGTTCGCCTTCAACAGAAACACCACACGCATGTGCCATTTCTACAGTTTTACGGGTTACTTCTACGTTGTATTCGTAGCTTGAAGGTGTTTTACCATCGCTCAATAATGAGCCGTCCATCATTACTGATGAAAACCCAAGTTGAATTGAACGCTGACATACACCCGGTGATGTACCGTGATCTTGATGCATAACCACTGGAATATGTGGCCACTCTTCAACCGCTGCTAAAATCATATGACGAATAAATGGGGCACCAGCATAAGCACGTGCGCCTGCAGAACCTTGCACAATTACAGGGCTATTGGTTTTGTCAGCCGCTTCCATTATTGCGCGCATTTGCTCTTGGTTGTTAACGTTAAAAGCAGGTACGCCATAACCATGCTCAGCGGCATGATCCAGAAGTTGTCGCATACTGATTAAAGCCATTGGGTTTTCTCCAATTTTTTGATAGCAGTTCTCTGCCATCTAGTTTGAACGGATGTGTTAGTTTGGCGCAATCACTGCGCCACGAATTAGTACTGATAAACAGTAACTAACGCGTAAAAATCAATTATTAAATTAGGGTGAGAGGTATTTAATAATTAATTATTGCGGATGAAGTAACCTCCATCCGCTTACGCCTAAATAAAATAAATTACTTAGCGCGCGATTCTAGCATTTCAACTGCTGGTAGCTTTTTGCCTTCTAAAAACTCTAAAAACGCACCACCACCAGTAGAAATATACGATATTTTATCGCTAATGCCGTACTTATCAATTGCCGCTAAGGTGTCGCCACCGCCTGCAATCGAAAACGCATTTGAATTAGCAATAGCTTGGGCAATAGCACGAGTACCGTTACCAAATTGGTCAAACTCAAACACGCCAACAGGGCCATTCCATACTACAGTACCTGCATTAGCAATTATTTTTGCCAGCTTGTTTGCTGTATCTGGGCCAATATCAAAAATCATATCGTCGCTGGTAACTTCACTTACATCTTTAAGTGTTGCTACTGCTGAGTCTGAAAACTCATTACCTACAACAACATCAGTCGGTACTGGAATTTCACCATTGTTAGCAACAGCCGCTGCGCATAAGCGATTCGCTTCATCCATTAAATCAGCTTCGTAAAGCGATTTACCAACAGGATAACCCGCCGCCGCAATAAAGGTATTAGCAATACCGCCACCGGTTACTAGCTGATCAACAATTTTTGATAGTGAATCAAGCACTGTTAATTTAGTAGACACTTTTGAACCACCCACAATCGCCACTAATGGGCGAGCTGGGTTATCAAGTGCTTTGCCAAGAGCTTCAAGCTCTGCCGATAATAATGGCCCTGCACACGCAACATCTGCAAATAATCCTACACCATGGGTAGAGGCTTGTGCGCGATGCGCCGTACCAAATGCATCCATTACGTAAACATCACATAATGCTGCAAGTTGTTTAGATAGCGCTTCGTCGTTATTTTTTTCGCCTTTGTTAAAGCGTACGTTCTCAAATACCACCACTTCGTTATCAGCAAGTTCAACACCGTTTAGGTAGTCTTTTTCTAAACGTACTGTTTGCTCTAGGGCATCGTTTAAGTAATTAACGACAGGAGCAAGAGAAAACTCTTCGTCATATTCCCCTTCCGTAGGGCGGCCAAGGTGTGACATAACCATTACTTTTGCGCCTTTTTCAAGGGCTAACTTAATTGTTGGTAGCGCCGCACGAATACGCGCATCTGACGTCACTTTACCTGCTTTAACGGGTACATTTAAATCTTCACGAATTAATACACGCTTGCCGTTTAAATCTAAATCTGCCATTTTTATGACCGACATGAACATCTCCTTAGTTAACGATACTAAACCCAATAAAAGGCGGTTATTTTATATTAGTTATTTTTTCTAACGCGACCATTGCACGCGCAGTGTCGAGCATTCGATTAGCAAAACCCCACTCGTTATCGCACCAAACTAGTAACTTTATCAGTCGTTTATGACTAACTCGTGTTTGGGTACCATCTATAATACAAGAATGTGGATCATGATTAAAATCAATCGATACTAGTGGCTCTGCGGTGTAACTTAAAATGCCTTCAAGGCGATCTTTAGCTTGTGCTTTAAGCGCGTTATTTACTGCATTTAAATCTACATCGGTATTAACCGTTACACTTAAATCCATAGCCGTTACGTTAATAGTAGGCACGCGTACAGCAATGGCTTCAAAGCGGCCTTTAAATTTAGGTAAAATACGGTCTATACCGCGGGCTAGTTTTGTATCAACTGGAATAATAGATTGGCTGGCTGCGCGTGTACGGCGTAAATCGTGGTGGTAGGCATCAATTACCGGCTGATCGTTCATCGAGGCATGTATTGTAGTAATAGCACCCGATTCAATACCAAATGCATCATCTAACACTTTAATAACCGGCACTACACAGTTAGTAGTACACGAACCATTAGAGACGATAGTGTGCTCTGGTTTTAGCTCATCGTCGTTAATACCATAAACAATAGTGGCATCAACATCGTTATCAGCTGGATGCGAAAACAACACTTTTTTAGCGCCTGCGGTTAAATGTAGCTGTGCATGTTCGCGCGAGTGATAAACCCCAGTACATTCAAGTACTACGTCTACACCTAAGGTTTTCCAAGGTAATTCCGCCGGATTTGGCTCACAGAAAAGAGCAATAGCATCGCCTGCTACGCTAATGGTGTCCTCACCAAGCTTTACAGGAAAAGAGAAACGACCATGAGAGGTGTCGTATTTTAATAAGTGAGCAATAGCTTCAGGGTCAGCAAGTTCGTTAATCGCAACAATTTTTATCTCGTTGCTCAAACCTGATTCGTATAACGCGCGGACAATATTTCGACCAATACGACCAAAACCATTAATTGCAAGTTTGATTGCCATGAAATATAAAATCCACTCTTTTTGCGTGCAGATAAAGGCAATGTGCCTTTTAGATGGCGGTATTGTAATCGACCTTGAGCTTTATTATAAGAGGGAGCGATTAGAAACTTTAAATAAATGATAAGTTAAATATGTAACTCGCGGCCATTCGTTGTCAGAACTTTGCTTAATAAATTGCTCCCAGAGCAAAACAACGCCTGCCATTTTCACGCTAGCAATAACGCTACTATAAACAAAGCTAGTCGCCGTTAGTAACCAACCAGCAAAACCCTATAGATTTAAGCTTCTGTTAAATATAGCATTATTAATTTTTCAATCGCTATTTTATTTTAATACAAAAAACTTTAACTGCATATTTTGACGCTACAGCTGGATACTTATCCATTTAGTATCTACTGCGCATAAGTAAAAAATGTCCCCCTGCCGCTCTGGTTGTTTTTTGAACAATGTTGACTATTATATAATTACTGCTACGCACATTCGCTTAAGCAACACTTTAAGGAGCAAGGTTATGAACAGTAGTCATGTTTCACTCTCCAACAGGTTAGTTTTACATCAGTTTCTAGCCATTTTTATTGCTATATGCGCATTTAATACCAACGCACAGCAAACCAAATCAGAAAAAAATGAATTGGCACGCATGCAAGCACAATTGAATGCTGAGGTTATGTCTAGACCCTTTTTGGCTGAAAAGCCTGAAGAGGTCGATGCTTATATAAAAAGTATGCTAGAGAAAAATATTAAACCTGAAGAATACAAAGGCACTTATTGGCGTAACGGCTATACCTGTCGAGATCTACTCAGATATAACTGGACTCAGTATCGTAATTGTCGTTACTACTACCGTTATCACGGCCGGTATTATTAGAGTAATGATTTTAGTTAATCTGTCTGATCCATAAATTCAAATTAGAAGGAAATTACTATGATAATGCATCAAATATATATTGTACTGTTTGCTGTTTTTACGCTTTTTATTTCGGGTTGTGGAGCAATTCATACCTCAATAGCTAAAAAAGATTTGGATGTACAAACCAAGCTCAGCACTTCTATCTTTGTTGATCCTGTTCCATCACAACAGAGAAAAATTTATATGGAGGTTCGATCTGCAGTAATGGAATTTGATCGTAATGTGTTTAGACAATCCCTGATCACTCAAATAGAGAGTAGTGGTAATGGCTATCAAATTGTCGATAGCCCTAGTGATGCGCAATACAGTATGAGTGTTTTTGTACGTAACTTAGAAAAGGCCTCTCCTACAGCAGCTGAAAACTATTTAAGCAGGGGTTACGAAGGCGTTGCTGCAGGTTCTGCAGTAGCATTTGCATCTGGTAGTGGATATCGCGGGGCCGCAGCCGGTGGCATAATTGGTGGCTTAGTTTCAACTGCCACAAATGCGTTTGTTAAAGACGTAACCTATCTTTTGGTGGCCGATATTCAAATAAAAGAGCGAGCTCGTAGTGGCGTAATAGTGCGTCGTGATTCAAAGACCAATACTAAAATATCTGACGATGGCGCAACAACTCAAACTTACTCAGAAGCAACTGATCAAAAAGAATACCGAACCCGTGTGGTCACCACGGCTAATAAAGCAAATTTAGAACTTGAGGAGGCCCAGCCACTTATGTTTGAAAAAACAGCCTACGCAATGGCTTCTTTTTTCTAATAATAATAACTAAAAGTACGGCATTATAGTGCCGTGCTTTTATTTTACTTCTTGATTATCTAATCTTAATTACTCTCTAATCTCTAGGCATTTTCAAAACAAATGTAACTACAAAATAAAACTGGCACCCAATAATTTAAATTATTGATGATAAAGTAAATAATAATTAATTATTGCCTTAAGGGTAGCCCCTAAGGCTTATATAACAGTTATTTATCACCTAAATACTCTGCCATTATTTGTTCAATTTTTTGATCTTCTGCAAGCCTTAATAAAACTAAGTTAACGTCGTTAACTAGTTTACTGTCGGCTCTAAATGCGAAGCCGTAACCTTGCTTATAATACTCCGCACTTGGAATATGAATATTCTCTGCTTTATGTTTATTTTTATAAAACAACAATTGTGGACGGTCAAAAACAACGCCATCAACACTTTTATCTTTTAGTCTTTCCATGGCTTGGCTTAGGTTATTTACCAATACTTTTTGGCCTTGATGTTCTTCAATAAAGCCTATAGCTGGCGAGCCTGCTGATGCTGCAATTTTTTTACCTGGAAATTGTTCAACTTGTGTAATAGTAGAACTGCTAAAGCTTGATACGGTAAGAGTACTGGCAATACCTGCAATCATTGATGTAGCAAAAATTAATGAAATAATCATCCAACAACCAGCTACAACTCGTCCTTTTAAGCTCACCGGTGCCATGTCGCCATAACCTGTTGTACTCATAGTCACTATGGCTAGCCACATACCGTTAGCTATCCCTCTTTTTGGATCTGCAGGAAACTGCTCTGGAGAATGTTTGCGCTCAGCAAGCCAAAAGAGCAGCCCAACAATGGCTAGTAAAGATAAAAATATGGCAACAGCAATTAGTAATTGCATGCTAAAAAAGGGTTTTATTTTACCCCAAATACTGGCATTTTCATCGCGCGAGGCAATAGTAAGACTCGATTGGTAATAAGGCTGAGAAAACAGAAACTTTTCCACTCGCTCCGAGGTAATACTAATCGGCCCAGCAAGTAAATCAACTTCGCCTTGCTGCAAAGCGGTAAGTGCCTCATCAACCGTAGTAAAATATTTATATTGGTATTCCCAATTTTTTTTATCGGCTATATTTTCCCAAATTGTAAGTGAAATCCCCTCTAGTGAATTATTTTGGGGATTGTGTATAACAAAGGGAGCATCCCCCGCTACACCAACGGTCAAACCTGTCTCTGGCAAAGCACTTTGAGCATGCACCGATAAGGTTAAAATTGCCATAAGGCTTAAAGCGCCTACACGTAATGAATTTAATATTTTTGTTAGCATAAAAACTCAATTGTTTGGGGTGATGTGAATAGCTTATAAGCTCACAAACATACTAATAGAATATGTATAAGGTTACGAAAGTGTAAAATAGTTTCAAGCTAAGGTCAAAAATAGCTTGATTTAGCGCTTAATTTTCAGATGGTAGCCTTAGCTTTCAGATAAAAATAAAAGCCAAGTACGGTGTTTAAAATGCATAAACACTATTTATTAAAGAGGTTAAGAGTGCATAAAGTAGTGATTTAAATCGTAGCAAATAAAGCTAGCAACTAAACAAGCTCCCTCACTTTTAATCCTCTGCCACTACTTATTTGATGGCACTGCGCCAAAAATAACTCTGCTGTGGCTTGTGCGTCGGTAAGTGCGTGATGACAATGATAACTAGGCAGTTCGTAGCGATTACGACATTCGTTTAACGTTAAATCATCTTGCTTTATTTCGACGCCTTGATGTTGCAGGCGCTTTTTTTCTATTTGTAAGGTGCAGAGTATTAGTTTTGGCCGCGTAGTAATATTGGCATTTTTAAGCGCTAGTTTTAAAAAACCCCAGTCGAGCATGGCATTATGAAACACTAAAATACAGTCATTAAAGTGCTCACTAAGGTGCTCTAAAATACTATGTAAACTTTGCCCTGCAGCTACATTATCATTATTAATGCCGTGATAAACTGGGCTTTGTGCCAAGTTTTTAACCTCTTTATTAATTAAATGCTGCGACTGACTCATTTTTATACATTGATTTTCTATAACCACCCAAGCTAGCGACACTATTTCGTGCTGCTTGGCGTCAAGCCCAGTTAGCTCTAAGTCAATCACTAGGTAGCGCTGCTTTAAAGCAGCATGTGCCAGTAGCTGTCGCCTTTTAAAATAACGGGTAATTATGCGCTTAACCATAATGTTTATTACTCGCTTTGTGCGCCGCTTTTTTATAAACAGCCATGCTATAAGCTACCACGGGCAAATTTAAACACAGCGGCTTGTTGCGCTTGTTTTACCAGATAAAATGCTTCTTTTAGTTGGTGGCGCTCTAAAGAGTTTAATTGGTCGGGGTTAATACAATTACTGGGCAGCCCTTCTTGATTTATTTGCGTGCTTAATCGCAGCTGGGTTAAAAAACGCCAGCAATCTTTTAGGTTATAAATATCTTCTTTGCTGAGTAAAGTGTGTTTTAACAATGCGTCTAAACGCTCTTGGGTATTGGCACGGCGAATCCCCGCTCTTAATGCATATAAACGCACTATGTCGTTAATTATTACTACGCCACGTTTTTTTAAGTCGATATATTTATAGTTTTTTTCTGTTTTTTCGGTTTTAAAATTATTAAACAAGCCTATGGGCACGCTGTTTGAGTCAATGTCGTTGGCCATGGCGGCGTAAAATAATTCGTTGCGTGACATGTGCGTAAGCTGCTCATAAAACTTACTATAAAGTGTGTGTGAGCCTTCGATAAAGCGTAAATCAAAAAATATTTTACAGTTGAGCATGGCTTGAGGGGTTGGGCTGCTTATCCATTTAAAAAAGCGCTCGCGCCAGTCACTAATACTCATTCGGCACAACTCGCTACTGGCCATTATATTGCCAGGGCAGCGTCTAATGCCGCACTCTACTAAGTTTTCGCAAACATATTCCCCCATGCCTTTAAAGTAGGCTAACTCATCGTCATTTAAACCATCGGGTAATAATAAGCCATTATCTTGATCTGAATGTAGGGTTTGTTCTTCACGGGCTTGGGAGCCAAAACAAATAAAACTAAAACTACTTGGTGCTACTCCATGTTCTTGTTGATACAAGTAAATTAGCCGCGAGGTGAGTGCATCGGTTAGGCCACTGAGTAATTTGCCAATTAGCGATATGTCGTCAATATTATACGAAAAGCCGCGCAGCAACTCTGGGATCTCTTTGGCGTAGCGTTTTAAATCGACAATAGCGCGCGCTTTATAAATACGACCTATAAGTTGTACCGGGTCGCTTTTTTGCTGGCGTAATAAATCGGTACTGGTGATCATTCCCAAAGGTTTGTGGTTTTCGTCAAGTACTGGAATATGATGAATATTATGTTTAAGCATTAGGTGCAGCGCTGAAAAAACCCGGTTATTTTCAAAAATAAACTTGGGTTTTGCTGTCATTATGCTGCTTACGCTTTGCTGTGGATCAACTTCATCTGCCAGTACCCGATTACGTAAGTCGCGGTCGGTTACTACCCCAACTAAGTGCGCATCTTGGGTGATCATAATAGATGACACACCATACTCTTGCATTTGTTTTGCCGCGTGGCGAATACTCGAATCTGGCGTTAAAGTAATGGCTTTTCGGGTCATTAACTCTGATATTTTTCTCTCCGACCAGCTTTCAGTTTTACTTTTATAATGTGATGAGAGTAAGCGGTTTGCATGAGCGCGAACAAAATATTGCTCAAACGGTTTATATTCACGGCGCAAATAATCAAACGGCTCCTGAGGCAGCATATACACTATGCCCTCTTTTTGTACTTCCAACCTGTTTTGCATCGCCTCACCGGTTAATAACGATGGAAAACCAAAATAATCACCTTGTGCTAAACGCGTAACTATATCGCCTTTACTATCCACTAAATCGTATAAGCCTGAGCGAATTAAAAATAACTTAGGATGCTCACTTTGCAGCCATTGTGCTTGGTTTTCACGGTTGAGGTAAGCAATATCAAGGTGCTTTACAAAATAACTGCAAGCACTCGCCTCAAGCATGCTAAACGGGGCCTGCATAGTTACAAATTGGGTTATATCTTGCTGCTCTGCACTCATAGTTACGCTCGTTAAGTGATTTATATAAGGTTTAATGTAATCATTTATTAAACAAATAAAAAGCCCGACTTAAGTCGGGCTTTTGGTACTTTTATTGCCTGTTAAGCAAATAGATTTAGTGATCGTGAGCTTCACTAGATCCTTTAGGATTACGAATACCTTCAACCAACTGCTGAATTTCCAGTGGTGTCGGTTTAGTAAATTTAAGTACTATTGCAGCAACTGCAAAGTTAATTATCATACCCACTAAGCCAATACCTTCAGGTGAAATACCTAAAAACCAATGCTCGGCACTATTAAGCTCTGGGCTAACAAATTTAAAGTAAATAATATAGCCAGCGGTAAAACCAATACCCGTTACCATGCCAGCAATTGCACCTTCTCTGTTCATTGCTTTAGAGAATATACCCATAATAATAGCTGGGAAGAAACTCGCTGCCGCTAAGCCGAAGGCAAATGCGACCACCGATGCCACAAACCCTGGCGGGTTAATCCCAAAGTAGGCGGATATAACAATAGCGACCATGGCAGCTAACCTCGCTGCGAGTAATTCTTGCTTATCGCTAATATTGGGCTTAAGGGTTCGCTTGAGTAAATCGTGCGATACGGAGGTAGAAATAACTAACAGTAAACCTGCGGTTGTTGATAATGCTGCTGCAATACCACCGGCAGCAACTAGGGCAATAACCCATGCTGGTAAGTTAGCAATTTCAGGATTAGCAAGTACCATAATATCGCGGTCAACATCTACTTCATTAGCACTGTTTGGATCGTCAATGCTGCCTGAAGTGTAAAACATTTTGCCATCACCATTTTTATCATTAAAAGTAATTAAGCCGGTACGTTCCCAGTTTTTGATCCACGTTGGTGCTTGTGCATACTCTGTACCGCTACCATCTTTACCGTTAATAGTATCAACCATGTTTACGCGAGCAAATGCAGCAACTGCTGGTGCTGTAGTATAAACAATAGCAATAAACACTAAGGTCCATGCCGCTGATATACGCGTATCTTTAACACGAGGTACAGTGAAAAAGCGAACAATTACATGTGGTAAACCTGCAGTACCCACCATTAATGCACCGGTAATAGCAAATACATCAATCATGCTCTTAGAGCCTTCGGTATACTGAGAAAAGCCTAATTGCGAACTTATGCCATCTAGCTTATCAAGTACATAAGCACCTTCTCCGCCAATTAATGTGGCACCAAAACCAGTTTGTGGCAAAAAGTGACCTGTCATCATCATAGAGATAAAAATAGCCGGTACTAAGTAAGCAAATACCAGCACACAATACTGTGCAACCTGCGTATATGTAATGCCTTTCATACCACCTAAAACAGCATAAAAGAATACAATAACCATACCTATGTATACACCGGTTTCAATTTCTACTTCTAAAAAGCGGGAAAAAACCACGCCTACGCCACGCATTTGCCCTGCAATGTAGGTAAAACAAATGAATATGGCACAAAAAATAGCAACTAAACGCGCTGTACGTGAGTAGTAACGGTCGCCAATAAAGTCTGGCACAGTAAACTTGCCGAATTTACGTAAGTAAGGCGCTAAACACATGGCAAGTAATACATAACCACCTGTCCACCCCATTAAGTAAACGCCGCCGTCGTAACCCGCAAACGAAATAATACCCGCCATTGAAATAAACGACGCCGCGCTCATCCAATCGGCAGCGGTTGCCATACCATTAGCTAAGGGAGGTACGCCGCCACCCGCTACATAAAACTCTTTAGTTGAACCCGCTCGGGCCCAAATTGCAATGCCGATATAAAGCGCGAAGCTTAAACCAACAATTAAAAACGTGAGTGTTTGAACATCCATTGCTTAGCTCCTATTCGTCTACGCCATATTTTTTATCTAACGTATTCATTTTGACTACGTACACAAAAATCAAAGCCACAAAGGTATAAATTGAACCTTGCTGGGAGAACCAGAAGCCAAGTTTAAACCCAAAAAAACGTACTTCATTAAGTACATCAACCAGTAATATGCCAAAACCAAATGACACGACAAACCACACTGCTAATAATTTAAATAACAGTGAAATATTTTCCGCCCAATAAGCTTTTGCTTGTTCTTCATCTTTAAAAGCCATTTTTATTTTCCCCTTTAAGCATCACTAAAAAGTAATGAGTGGTTTATTTTTCATCTACCAATTTAGCAACGCAATGCAAATATTGAATTGCGACCATAGTCGTAACAGCTTGTTAACTTCTAAGTAAAGAATCAGTGTTTAGCAGATGTTAAAATTAAAAAGCATTACTTTTCAGCTATTTAAAAATTTAATTAGAGAAGGTTTGTTAATATTTTGCAAGAATTTAGATTACATGCGACATTAGTCTTATACTGTATTGCTATAATTTAATGTTTATAAATAGTAATTAAAAACAATAACTTAAACTTATAAATAAATATCGCACCCACACTTAATTCAAGCTCTGGTATTGTGTATAGTCCATGCTAGTTGAGTGCATATTCAAAAAGGTTTAATAAATACATGACTGCCGTACTAATTTTTGTTGCTTTGAGCTATATAGGGGTGCTGTTTTGGCTCGCAAGTTGGGGCGATAAAACCACGCCTTTGGCTAAACGTATTAGTCATCACCCTTTTGTGTATGCATTTTCACTGGGTATTTATTGTACATCTTGGACCTACTACGGCTCGGTAGGAACTGCAGCCACAAGCAGTTGGAGTTTTTTGCCAATATTACTAGGCCCCGCATTATTATTTTTTTTCGGCCAAGGCTTTTTACGTAAATTAGTTTTAGTGAGTAAAAAGCAAAATATTACTACCATTGCCGACTTTATTTCTGCCCGTTATGGCAAGCGCCAAACCACCGCTATTATGGTGACTTTAATCGCGCTACTAGCGACTATTCCGTATATTGCGCTGCAATTAAAAGCGCTCAGTTCGAGCTTTTTACTGCTGCAAACAAGTAATAAAATATCTGGAGATATAGTCGCCCTGTCGGCAACTTTAATTATGGCGTTATTTGCGATATTTTTTGGCACTCGAAAAGTTGATGTCACTGAATATCGTTCAGGGCTAATGCTTGCTGTAGCGTTTGAATCTCTCATAAAATTAATTGCACTCATGGCGGTGGCTGGGCTGGCTGTGTATTCTTTATTTAACTTACCTGAGTCTTATGCTAATCAAGTAGACGAGCCTTTGTGGACACACTGGGCCGACTTTGACTTTTTTAGTTTTAACTTTATTGGCCAGTCATTAATGGCTGCGGCGGCTATTATTTGCCTACCGCGTCAGTTTCATGTAACCGTGGTCGACAATCAAGACAAGCGTCATTTATTTACCGCGCGCTGGGCGTTTCCACTGTACTTATTACTTACCGCAGCAATGATTTTTCCAATAGCAACTGCCGCTATTCACCCAGAAATAGGCCGTAGCTTTTCACCCGACAGCTTTGTGTTAGCCCTGCCAATGCTGCACTATAATGCCTTTTTAACCACCTTCGTTTTTATTGGTGGCTTGTCGGCCGCCACTGCTATGATAGTGGTAGCAACACTCACTTTAAGTACTATGATTTCAAACGATGTAGTACTGCCCCTAATACTGCGTCGCAAATTTAAACGTAACTTAATAACCACCAGCTATAGATCGAGAATACTATTAGTACGACGCTTTGCTATTGCCGGTATTTTAACCTTGGCTTATTTTTATCAGCATTGGTTTGGTCACGGAAGTGCATTAGCGAGCATGGGCTTGGTGGCATTTTCGTTAGTAACCCAATTATTACCCGCTATTGTAGGTGGTTTATATTGGCGAAAAGGCCATGCTTATGGCGTTTATGCGGGCTTACTTGCAGGCTTTATATGCTGGGTGCTGTTTTTAATTCTGCCTATTTTAGATGCTGGCAACACGCTAAATAACGAGCTACAACAAACCCTTATGACCCGCGGCACGCTGATTGCGTTATTTGCTAACATAGGTTGTTATATTAGCTTTTCGTTAGGGGCTGAGGAGCGATTAATTGATAAAATTCAGGCTGCTGCATTTGTTAACCCAAAAGATCAGACTATTTTATCAAAGCGTTTAAATAAAGATGTTAAAGCCACAGTATACGACTTTAAAATACTGCTACAGACCTTTTTAGGTATTCAGCGCAGCCAGCAAGTATTAGCCAATTATGCCCTAGCCCATCATTTAAGTGACAACAACGCGCACCCCAAACCTGAGTTTATTGCTTATTGCGAACGTGCGTTAACCGGTGTGCTTGGTGCATCGTCGGCTCAGGCATTAGTGCACACTGTATCGTCTGGTAAGCGCATGGCATTTGAAGAAGTGGTTAACTTTTTTGATGAAACCACCCAAGCACTGCAGTTTAATCAAAACTTATTGTTTACCTCGCTTGAAAACTTAAGCCATGGTCTTTCTGTGGTCGACAAAGATTTAAAACTTGTTGCTTGGAATAAACGCTATAGCGAAATGTTTAATTACCCTGAAGGCTTTTTAGAAGTGAGCCAACCGGTAGAAGACATAATACGTTATAACGCAGAGCGTGGTGAATGTGGTCCAGGCGAAATAGAACGCCATGTAGATAAGCGGGTTCGTCATTTAAAAAATGGCACCTCGCATCATTTTATTCGCCACCGCCGCAACGGCCAAGTGTACGAAATGATAGGTAACCCTTTGCCTGATGGCGGCTTTGTTACCAGCTTTTCAGACATAACAACACATATTAATACTCAAAATGCGCTGGAAGAAATTAATATCGATTTAGAAAACCGCATCGAGGCGCGTACTCAAGAAGTACAAACCATTAATAAAGACCTTCAAGCGCAAATAGATAGCCGAGTTCAAACTGAGCAGGCGCTAACTTTAGCCAAACGTGAGGCCGAAAAAGCCAACGACAGTAAAACCCGCTTTTTAGCACTGGCGAGCCACGATATTTTACAGCCATTAAATGCCGCGCGTTTATACCTTGCCGCCATTGACGAAAAGCAGCTCAATAGCACTAATCAAAATAATCTTGATAAACTAGGAGACAGCCTAGACTCTACCGTGCATTTAATGTCGGCACTGCTCGAAATAGCCAAGTTAGAACAAGGCGCAATGGCGCCTACACCACGCCACTTTTGTATTGACGATATTTTGCAACCGCTTAAAAGCGAGTCGAGTATTTTACTCAGTGTAAAAGGGTTATCGTTCAAAGTGCTTTCTAACCAACAAATAGTGCACAGCGATATTACTTATTTACGACGCATTATCCAAAACCTGCTCTCTAATGCAATTAAGTACACACAAAGTGGTAAAGTTTTAATTGCCTGTAGAAACCGTAAACATAGCCTGCGCATAGAAGTATGGGATACAGGACAAGGGATCAGTGAAGTAGAGCAAGCTAAAATTTTTAATGACTTCTACCGGGTTGAGGCTGGCGACAATAAAGGCATAGGCTTAGGTCTAGGAGTAGTAAAAAGAATGGCTGACTTACTCAGCTTACCGCTTGATGTATGCTCAGTGCCCAATAAAGGCAGCCGCTTTAGTATTGAAGTACCTTATGGAGATGCAAAATTTGTACAGCATAAAAATATTCCTAATAGTGTAATGGAAAACCGCGCCGCCATTAATATTGTTGCCGTTGACGACGATCCTGCTAATCTAGCTGCCATGGCAAGCTTACTCAACAAATGGCAAGCCAATTACACCTTATTTGATAACGTTGAACAGGTGCTTGCGCACGCTAATGAGCACAGCGCACCCGATGTGATTTTAATGGATTACCAGTTAGGTAATGATTGCGACGGCATAACACTTATAAAAACCCTGAGAGATATTTGGCAACACCAAGTCCCTGCTATTTTAATAACAGCGGTGCGCGATGAAGAGCTTAAACTAGAAACTAAAGCGGCTAATATTCATTACCTAAGTAAGCCTATTAAACCGGGCAAACTAAAAGCGCTGCTGAATCACAGTACTTAAAAATTATACCCAGCCTGTTAGTAATAGCGGGCTGGATTTTTCTTTACGTTAGTTTATAAAGGCTTAAGCAAGGTTAGCGCGGCTTCTCAGCTTTTGAAACAACCAGCTCAGCCCCACTAAAGATAACCCTAATCCAATAAACGATATCGCTTTTAGTAAACCTGTTAAGTTTGCCATATCGATTAAAAATACTTTTAAAATAACCGCGGCCAATAAGCCTAAACCTACTTTTTGTATTAGTAGCTGATTTTTAAGATGGCCCACAATAACCGTACTTGCTCCCAGTACTAGCCAAATAATAGAATAGCTATAAAGCTCAGCGTTACCTACCCCTTTAGATAAGTAAATATACGCCCCTTGCCAATATTGACGAATTAAACTGTTAATTGCCAAGAAGGTAAATGCCCCCGCAATTGCGAGAACTATTGCAATTACCTTAGTATTTATAGCTTTGCTATTTATAGTTTTAAGTAACCTTGCTAACCACAAAGTTAACCCTGCAGGTACTAACCATAATAACAATAACCAGTTAAATATTGGCGTTGTACCAATATCTATTGCACTCAATAACGGATTGTCGTCAACTAAGGTTTTTAGTGTAAACACACCAGCTAAGCCCGCCAATGCAAAGCCGCCAATGCGATACAGTTTTGCTAAACTCCCTGCTATTCGCGCGCGATATAAATACACACAACCTAACCCAAGCCAGTTACAAACCAGTAATACTTGCTCGTAAAAACTCAATGAATCAAATTGTGGATAATGCCCTACTAGCTGATAACTGGTTTCGGTGGTAATAAATAATGCCAAGCAATGCAGCGCTGCACCTTCTAGCCATAACTGCATTTTTGATGTGTTAAAACATCTTGCTGCAACATAAAATAGCACTGTACACAGCGGGTACACCACTATACTCCAGTGCAAACCAAAAATAGTAAGAGCCTCGTAACTTGGTGTCCAAGGTGAGAAAGTTAGTCGCAATAATAATGCTGCCACCAGTGCTTTAATAGGCCAATGTGGCATAGGTATGCTGTGGCGTTTGATCAGCAAGCTAATCAATAACACTTGAATAGCCAGCGCTATAGTTAAGCCACTGTCGTTTAATAGCATAGTAATCGCGAGCGTAATATTAGCATTTGCTGCTATCCAGTAGGTAAAACGCTGATACAAACTAGCACTGTGCTGCGCAATTTTTATTAAAACAGCACTACCAACAAGTAATATAACTGCCCAAAGCGGATACGCTGTACTTAACGCTGAATTAGGAATAAGTGCGTATAACGTGGCTATCATTAAAAAGAAACTAAATGCGCCGGTAATATGAAATGCCAAGCGCTTAGGAAACTTACGACCAAAATAAAGGCCATAAGCAGTCAAAGTAAAACCTAGTATTAAACCTAGTCCATATTCTTGTTTAAATATAAACAAGGCATCATCAAAATCAAAAGTTTGCTGGGTACTGACTAAAACGACCAGGGCTATGACTAAACACACAGCTTGCCATAAATCCCAGCGGCTATTTTTTAATACTAAAAACAGCATTAGCACTAAAATTATTAAGCTAAATATCTGAAACTGCGCGTCGAACCTATGCAATAGCATCATCAAAATAAACGGTACGGTAAACACTAACATTAACGGGTGATCGGGCAGTACGTTAATTAAACGCTTTAAGCTGTGCGGGCGAAACTCAATTAGTGTAAACCTTACCCCTAAACGAGGGATAGCTACGAGGCCAATAATACTGGCAACTGCATAAACACCCAGTAACCAAATGGTGCTGCTTTCAAGTAAAACAAAACCCGCTAAGTACCAAAAAACATGCCCAACCCAGAGTAAATACCACAGCCAAATACGCTGTACTTGGTGCGCCACTATGGCGGCAAATAAACTAACAAAGCCAACATACATAAATAAAGAAAATAAATTAACGCTATTACTACTAACCCAAATAGGCACGCTGTAGGCACCAATAATGCCCAAAACAGCAAGTAAAGGGCCAAACTTAATTGCCATAACGCTTGCACTTAAAGCTATAATCGCCAATAGCACAAATGCAACAGTGGAGCTAAGCATGGCGTAGTTACTGTAAGCAAGTAAGGCTAACGCAAAGCAGGTAATAAAGCCGCCACTAGCAAGGGCTGCCGGAATATAGTTATTAAACCCTTCAAATACAATGCGTTTATAATGTAAATACCCAGCAGCTGCTATTAAACCAAGGCCAAATAGTGCACCTAAACTCAACCGCATAACGGGTGAAAGTAACCCAGCTTCTAAGCTGTATTTTGCTAAAAAAATACCGCCAAACGCAAGCGCTATCGCGCCTATCCAGGTCATCCAGTTTTCTTCAAATCCTGCACGTAATTTATTAAATAATGTATGTAAAACGCTAGGTTTTTTAGGGAAGGTATTTGTTTTAGCTGTTTTAGTAACTGCAGCTTCATTGCCGCTTATAGCCGCAGTTTTTACCTGCGTTGAAACAGTTGCTGGTGTGCTTACTTGGGGTTGTGGTTGCGCTTGTGGTGGCGCTTGCTTACTAGCAAGCGGTGTTAATTGCTCTTGTTGCTGGAGTAAACTATTAACTTTAGCTGTTAACTGCACAACTTGTTGCCTTAAACTTTTAAGCTGTGTAAGTGCAATAAACCCGCAAATAGCGCCTGCTATTATCGCTAATATAAATAGCCCTACTAACCCAATCAACTCATCCATGGCATGCTCTTATTATTTTATTTAATATTAATTAGCGGTATTAAATTACCGTCGTTAACCACCATATACCGATTACAAAAACAGTTAAAGTAATCATGGCTTTAGTTTTATGTTTACTAATAAGTTGCTCGGCCTTATTACCGGCGTAATACACAACTACCGCTAAAGCAAAATATCGTATAGCACGCGAAATTGCGCTGGCTAATAAAAATAACCCGAGGGAATATTTAGTCGCCCCCGCTGCCAGCATGGCTATTTGAAATGGAATAGGCACTATGCCTAGCGTTATTACAAACCAGAAGCCTTGATTGTGCATTTGTTGTTTAACATTTTCAAACTGCTCGGGGCTTGAGAAACTATTAATAACCCAATCGCCAACTGCATCAAATAAGTAATAACCCAGCGCATAACCAAATAACGCCCCCACAATACATCCCAAAGTGGCCATTAAAGCAATAAGCCATAATTTTTCACGACGCGCTTGCATTAAGGGTACTAAAACAGCTTCAAGCGGAATAGGTACTATGGTCGACTCTAAAAACGACGCCACGGTAATGCCACTGAGCATATGTTTAGATTCAATAAAATTACGTGTTTTTTGTTTAAGCTTTTTTTGAATCGCCATAATAACTCCCTTTCATTGTGAATAAAACGCGATTTCAGATGCTTTATCATTACATACTTAAGTTAATCTAGACTGAAAATATAAACCGTTAGTTATAAAACACTTTAATTATTAACAAATTGGTAATAGCTACGGCGATCTTTTATTATTGAGTTATATCATTGAATTTACTTATCACAGTAGTTATTAATTTATGCAAAGTGCGCGTTTTATTCCCTTTAGAAAGCAAGATATTGTTGATATGTGTAGCGAAGAGCTCAATAACAGCACACAACAAACATCGTTTAAACAGTTTTGTGATTTACTAGCTAGCCTTATTCATTACGATTACCATACGGTACTTGAGTCACTTAAAAACAACTACGCCCCTTTTGATCCCAACAGTGACACGCGATCGTTAGCGCCAGTATCGGCAGAACAAAAAGCACAGTGCCAACGTGAGTTTGCTAAAGACTTTGCCAAGGTACTTAACGCCGCTAATTTTGAAGTAATCACCAATGAAGACTTACAAGACGCATTAAACGAAGAATCACTATTTAAGGTGCGCCTTGAAGTTGAATTTGACGACTTTGAAGAAGTGGTATTTTATCGCCGTGGCGAGTCGCAGCTCACTGAAACGATTACCAGCTTTTGGGGCTTGCGTAAAAAGCCGCTGCATTTTACTAATTACGATCGTGTTGCGGTGTTTATTCGCTTTAAAGATAGCGCTTATTTTGAAGCTAAAAACAAAACGCCACTGGGATTTGAGCCAAGCTCAACCATAGTAAAGTTGTTTCAAAATGTGCCTAAGGCCGATCTCGAAATGCTATTTCCTAATAGCGAAGTACGCATGCGCCCTATCGATAAGGTCATTATTGGATCGTCTGCTTTAGTTGGCGGTGCGGTGGTACTTATTACTAAATTGGGCGCATCAATCGTATTATTGCTTGCTCTGTTTGCTTTTTGGGGTGGTTTTAGAAGTGAAGCTGTAGAAATGACCCAACAACACTTTATTACCTTTGCTATCGGTATGGGCGTGTTTGGCAGCTTTATTTTTAAAGAATGGAGTAAGTTTAAAAACCGCAAAATAAAATTTATGAAAGCCCTAAGCGATAACCTCTACTTTAAAAACCTCGATAACAACGCGGGCGTATTTCACACGCTTATTGATGCCGCCGAAGAAGAAGACATAAAAGAAGCCTTGCTGGCGTATACCTTTTTACTAAAATCTGAAAGCGGATTAAGCGCACAAATGCTTGATGAGCAAATAGAGCATTGGTTTAAAAGCAAATACCAGTGCGTTCTTGATTTTGAAATTAGCGACGCGCTTGAAAAGCTGGTACGTATGCGTTTGGTAACGTGTAGTAACGAAATAGAAGGTAATGAAGTGTATAGCGCGCTGAGTTTAGAACACGCAAAAACCATTTTGGATGAGCGCTGGGATAATCTTTTTCAATATAATTAATGTAGTATTTTTACTAAATAATACTCAAAAAGAGCAGCTGTAAATACAGCTGCTCTTTTGATCAAGCTTTAAATAGCGAGTACTTAAGCTAACTCAGCTTTTGCTTTTTTAGTAAATTTAGAATGCACTAACTTATAAAGCGCAGGCAATATTAATAGTGTTAGTAGAGTTGATGAAATAATTCCGCCAACCACAACCGTTGCTAAAGGTTTTTGCACCTCAGAACCCGTCCCCGAATTAAGCGCCATAGGTATAAAGCCTAAACTTGCCACCAGCGCCGTCATCAGTACTGGGCGCAGGCGCTGTAATGCGCCGCTGTGAATTGCATCAAACAAACTTAAACCATCGCTTCGTAACTGCTTAATAAACGACAGCATAACCACGCCGTTTAATACCGCTACACCACTTAAGGCTATAAAGCCAACACCCGCTGAGATTGAAAGCGGCATATCGCGCAGCAATAACGCAAGTACACCACCCGTTAATGCCAGTGGCACACCACTAAATATAATTAATGAATCACGAAGCGATCCAAAGGCGCTATAAAGTAAGCCAAATATAAGCAGTAAAGTGACCGGCACAACTAATGATAACCGCTTACTTGCCGATTGTAGCTGCTCAAACGTGCCGCCATATTCAAGCCAATAGCCACTTGGTAAGTTAAGTGATTCATTCATGCTCGCTTGCGCATCACTTACAAAGCTTGCTAAATCGCGCCCCTCTACATTAGCGGTTACCACTACATTACGCTTACCACTTTCGCGGTTTATTTGGTTAGGGCCTTTTTCAATACTGATAGTTGCCACTTCGCCTAGCGGCACAAATGCAAGTTCTGGGTTACTATTTTGTGGCAAAGAAACAGGTAAACGGGCAAGTGCTGATACATCACTCGACCAACGTTTATCTAGACGCACCAATAACGAAAAACGTTTATCGCCTTCGTAAATTAGCCCTGTTTGCACCCCACCAACAGCGGCGGCAAGTGTTTGTTGAATATCGTTTACGCTTAAACCTAATAACGCCATGTGGTCGCGCATTGGCGTTACAGAAAGCGTTGGCAGCCCTTCCATTTGCTCTAAACGTACATCGGTAGCACCTGCAACATTACGCATTAAGCCTGTCGCTTTTTCGCCAAACTCTTTAAGTACACTTAAGTCGTCACCGTAAATACGCAGTGCTACATCGGCGCGTACACCTGCAATTAACTCGTTAAAGCGCATTTCTATTGGCTGTGTAAATTCGTAATTATTACCGGGCACATCATTAACACGAGTACGAATTTGTTTAACCAACTCTTCTTTAGTTAATTTAGGATTTGGCCATTGCTCTTGAGGTTTTAACATTAAAAAAGTATCGGCTACGCTTGGCGGCATAGGGTCACTTGCTACGTCAGCAGTACCAATTTTTGAAAACACGTTAGCGACTTCGGGTTGCTTTAAAATGGCTTGTTCAAGCTCTTTTTGCATTTGTACCGATTGCTCAATACCGGTGCCAGTAATGCGCAGCGCATGCATAGCAATATCGCCCTCATCTAGTTGCGGTAAAAATTCTGCGCCCATATTTTTAACTTTAAAACCAAGCACTAATACTAATACAGTGGCAATACCCACCATAAGCCACGGTAATTTAAGCGATATACCTAGTAATGGTTTATACACTTTTTTAACGCCGCGCATAACTGCGTTTTCGGTTTCATTAACCTTACCACGAACAAATACCGCAATAGCAGCAGGTACAAAGGTAATGCCAAATATAAGTGCACCTATTAATGCAGCGACTACGGTAAACGCCATTGGCTGAAACATTTTGCCCTCAACGCCGCTTAGTGCAAATAAAGGCAAGTAAACCAGCATAATAATTACAATACCAAATACAGCCGGTGTAAATACCTCTTTGGTGGCTGCAGTCACTACATTTAAACGCTCGTTTAAGGTAAGTAGCCTGCCATGTTTATGCTGAGCCACACCGAGTTGGCGCAGGCAGTTTTCGACTACAATTACAGCGCCATCAACAATTAAACCAAAGTCGATTGCACCTAGGCTCATTAAGTTACCCGATACGCGATTACCCACCATGCCTGTAATGGCAAACAACATACTTAGCGGAATTACCATTGCCGTAATAAGTGCGCCTGTTACATTCCCCAGTAGTAATAGCAAAATAACTATCACTAAAACGGCACCTTCAAACAGGTTGGTTTGCACCGTTGCTATGGTTTTATCTACAAGAGTAGTACGGTCGTAAACCGCTTCAACAATAACGCCTGCGGGTAAGCTCTTTTGTACATCAACTAACTTATCAGCCATGGCTTTTGCCACTACCCGGCTGTTTTCGCCAATTAGCATCATGGCACTGCCGAGCACGGTTTCTTCACCGTTATACGTAGCTGCGCCGGTTCTAAGCTCTTTCCCTAAATGCACGTTAGCCACATCTTTAATGCGTACAGGTGCATCATCGCGCTTAGCAATAACGGTATTGGCTATGTCTTCTACCGTTTTAAGTTGCCCTGGCGAGCGTACTAAATATTGCCCATCAAAGCGCTCAATATAGCCAGCACCTCGGTTACTGTTATTAACCTCAAGTGCACTAATCACATCGCTAATAGTAAGCTTATAGGCAATGAGTTTTTCGGGTACTGGCGCTACTTGATATTGACGCTCAAAACCACCTTGACTGTTTATTTCGGTTACGCCTTTTACTTTTAAAAGCTGCGGACGAATAACCCAATCTTGCAAAGTACGTAAGTCTTCGGCGTTGTAAGGCGTGCCATCGTCTTTTAACGCGTTAGGCGCGGCGTGCACACTATAAGTAAATATTTCGCCTAAACCACTGGCAATAGGACCCAAGTTTGGCTCTACGTTATTAGGCAGGTCGGAGCGAATACTTTGAATACGCTCACCAATTTGCTGACGCGCCCAATAAATATCTGTGCCTTCATTAAAAATTACTGTTACTTGCGACAATCCATAACGCGAAAGCGAGCGGGTGTAATCAAGCTTAGGTATGCCCGCCATGGCGGTTTCTACCAAATAGGTAATGCGTTGCTCTACCTCTAATGGCGTAAAGCCCTGTGCTTTGGTATTAATTTGTACTTGCACGTTAGTTATATCGGGTACTGCGTCTACCGCTAAGTTTTGAATGTTGTATACACCAAATCCAGCAAATAAAAATGTGAGCGCAAGCACCAGCATGCGGCGTTTAACCGCAAAAGAAACTATCCAATTAATCATGGTGCCTCCTAGTGAGCGTGGCTTGCGCCGCTTTTTAAAATATCGGCTTTAATTACATAACTATTGTCTGTTACGTATTCGCTACCGGGGCTTAAACCTGTAAGTACTTCTACCCATTCGCTATTTTTTGCACCTAAGGTAACGGGGCGCACTTCAAACATATTACTTTTGCGAACAAACACACTTGGCTTGCCGTTAAACTCTTGAATAGCTTGTGGTTTTACACGCACACTGGCATTTATTTTAGCCACACTTACATCGCTGTTTACGTGCATGCCTGGGCGCCAATGCCCGTCTGGGTTATTAAGCTCTATACGTGCTCGCGCTATGTGTCCACCGGTCATCATTGGTGCTATAAAAAACACTTTGCCTTGTGTGTTTAAATGGTGATGTAAGTCGTACACTTTAGCGCTTTGCCCTATGGCTAGCTTTTCAATGTTTTCAGGAAAAGCCGACAGCTCAACCCATACTTTATCAAGGTTAGCTACTTGCATAAGTGCGCTGGTGTTTGCAAGCTCACCACGCTTTAAATATTGCTCGGTTACAACGCCGCTAATTGAGCTTTTAATGGTGTAGTTTTGCAGTGTTTCGCGGTTAGTGATACTTACAAGCGCCTCGCCTTTTTTAACACTTTGCCCAATACTTACAAAAATATCGCTGATCAATCCTGTATATGGCGCCATTACTTCTACTGTGCCGTGCTGCGTTGGTGCAATAACGCCAAAAAGCGTATCGGTAATATCAACTTCACCACTTTGTGCAAGCTCGGTTTTAATGCCTGCGCGCTCAATAGCTCGCTCTGTTAGCGTGGTTCGTCCTTCGTGTTGCTCGTAGTCGTAGCTAATACTCTCGCCTTTATAATTAGCAGTAACGGCAAGTACAAATGAATGCGGTTCGTTAATTGATTGCGTACTTACGAGGTAGTCGCCCTCAGTTGTGAACTGTATATTTTGCGGGGCTTCAACTAATCGTTTTAAACTCATTGTTATATTTAAATCGTTTATATCAATTGGCTTACTTTGCTTGTAACCGTATATACGCAGCTCAACATTACCGGCAAACTCTTGTAATTTAAGCTCAAGGTTTAACTTAGGATCAGTTAATAAAAAACCACCGTGTGGACCTTGCTTTTGCTCTTGTTGCTCAGTTTCTCCATGCTCTGCTGATGCAAGTACACTGGTGCTTAACACGCTGCCAGCAAGTGAAAGTGATACTAATAATGCAATTATATTTTTATTCATGATTGGTAAGTCTCAATTAAAGATTGGCCAGTTAAACGCTCAAGGGTAAGTAGCACTTGGTACAGCTCTGCGTGGGTTGCAATGAGTGCACGTTTAGAGTCAAAGTGTGCTTGTTGGGCATCGAGCAGCTGCAACACCGAAATTTGCCCGCCTTTATAGCTGTTTAAGCTTTGCTCAATCAATGTTTGTGTCTGAGGAATTATTTGCTTATTTAATAACGTAGCTTGATTTGCTACCCCTTGATAATAAGCATACAGAGTACGTACTTGCTGGCGTAACTGAACTCGCAACTGCCCTTGCTGCTGGTTTAAAAGCGCAAGTTCACTTGCTGCTGCAGCAATATTACCGCTATTAGCATTACTGATTTGCAGTGGCATAGAAAACGAAAACAACAAAGAACTCGAATCACTTTGTTGGTTATAGCGCACACCACCACCAACATTTATATCACTTTGCCCATTGGCTTTTTGCAGCGCTAAGTTAGCCGTTTGCTGTATATATTGCTGCTGTAGTAAGGCAAATTCAGGTGCTAAATTTACCGCATCTAAAAGCGCTTGCTGTGATTTAAGTGGTGTGATGACGTTAATATTGCCCGCTAAAAGTGCACTACTTTGCTCATCAACCCAAAGTTCACTAAGTAATAAACGCGCGCGCTCAAACTCACTTGTTAGCTTTACCTGCTCAAGCTCTACTTGGCTAAGTGCATAACGCATACGACTTACATCGGCTTGCGATACAGCTCCAGCATTCGCTCTTTGCTCAATTGTTTTGAGCGCCTGTGTTACAACGCTTTTTCGCTCACCATTTAATGCCAATAAGGTTTGAAATTTAAGTGCGCTATAATAACGCTCTGCGGTAGTAGCTAATAACGCTAAACGAGTATTTTGATACTGTATAGCCTGCGCTTTAATATTTGCAGTAGCAAAACCTACTCGACTTTGGCGTTTATCGCCCAACTCAATAAGTTGGCTAAGCCCGAGCGTTATTTCAGCGCCTTTTACGCCACGCGCATCATTGGTGCCTAACACATTTTCAACTGCAACACTAAGCACAGGGTTTGGTGAAAGTGTGGCTTGAGATTTAAGTGCGCTCAATATTTTTTGATGATAAGGGTAGCGTTTTAATATCGGATTTTGTTGTTCGGTATTACTCAATGCTTGCTTAAGCGTGAGTATGTTTTCACTCGCACTAACTTTAGCCAGCGCATTAAATACCGGCAGCACGCAAAGTAGTGCCACCAGCATAATGGGTTTTTTATTCATATAGCTTGTCCGTTGTTTAACAAACAGGGTTAACTTACAAAATAATTTAAAATTAAAAAGCGTAATATAAATTTGTAAGCAACCTAAATATGCATATAACAAAGCCTAAATAGCGTCTAAACGCAGGCAGTAAAATGCACCATATTTTATTAAGGTAAATTAAAACTAGCTAAGATAAATTGGAGGGCGCGACATAGGTGGATAAATTAATCCACAATAGCGTACAGGTAACGCGGGGTTACTCTGCTCAGGGCTGATTGAATGATTTACTGTACTGTAATAGCCACTATGACAATGTTGGTGGGCATGAATTTCGGCAGAGGCTTGAGCCTCATTTTGGCTACCATCGGCAGTTATATTACTTTGTAACTGCGCGCTGGTTATGTGATCCACGTCTTCTTGTAAATGATACGCAGCACCATCACAGCTAATAAAGCTGTGTACAAGTACTAAAAGTATCACTATTAAAAAACGCTTTGAATACATTGCCTACCTATTAAATTCAAAAAGTTACATCTCTTTAAAGCTTGAGTATAACGGGAACAAACTTCATAATAAACCTTCTAGTTACTGGAAGGTCAATATGCAAATTAAACAACTCTCGAATTTAGTTAATCTTAACGCAAAAACAATTCGCTATTACGAACAAATAAACCTTATTCCAGCCCCAAAACGTGCTAGCAATGGATACAGAACCTACACCCAAGCTGATACAGAGCGTCTTATTTTTATTCGACGCTGTCGCGATTTACAAATTCCAATAGACGATATTAAAACTCTACTTGTTGCGCAATCATACGGCGATAAATCGTGTGTTGAGGTTGACGATATTATCGAAAACCAATTAATTAAAGTACGAGCGGCACAAAAAGAACTTAAAAAGCTCGAGGTATCGTTAGCCAGCTTATTAACTAACTGCACCGCAAATACTATAAACGACTGCCAAATAATAAAAGAATTAAATAGTTAATATATATAAAAAAACCGCTAACCTGCAAGGCTAGCGGTTTTTATTAATAGCACTTTAAATTAAGCGACTGCTTTTTCTAAAATTTCACGACTTTGTATTAGCGTGATTGCTTGGTTTTCACCAAGGGCAAGCATGCCATGCACTTCAAGCTTGCCAATAATATTGTCAATGGCTGCTGCTTTATCTTCACCATGTTCAGTAAGCTGCGTAGCTACATCAAGGCTATGGTAAAACGCTTCAATTGCTTGAATCGTTAGCTCTGCTAAATCGTCTGATTGTGCAAGGCCAAATACGTTTTTACCCATTTGCTCAAGTTTTGCTTTTTTAACTGCAAATTGATTGCGTAGTAAAGAAGGCTGAACTATTGCAAGCGAACGCGCATGGTCAACACCGTATGCAGCTGTAAGCTCGTGACCAATCATGTGGGTTGCCCAATCTTGCGATACGCCAGAACCAATCAAACCGTTTAATGCTTGATTCGCTGACCACATAAGATTTGCACGCCATGCGTCATCTTGGTTTTCAAAGTTATCGCCAAGTACTTTAAGTGCTTTAAGCAATGCTTCAGCGTAACCATCTTGTACTAATGCACCTTCAGGGAACGTTAAGTACTGCTCACAGGTATGCACCCATGCGTCTACTAAACCATTTACAAGTTGACGCTGTGGTAATGTTTTCATTACATCAGGGTCCATAATCGCAAATTTAGGTTGTACTGCTGGTGACATAAACGGGAGTTTTTGTTTTGTAGCAGCTTTGCTTACTACTGAGCCTTGGTTAGACTCTGAGCCAGTAGCTGGTAATGTAAGTACTGCACCAATTGGTAATGCGCTAGTTACTTTATGCTTACCAGTAGGAATATCCCAACCTTCGCCATCGTATACTGCTGAAGCTGCAATGTATTTAACGCCGTCAATTACTGAGCCGCCGCCAACACCTAGTACAAAGTCGATGTCTTGTTCTTTACAGATTTTTACTGCTTGATCTAGTACTTCAATTGTTGGGTTAGCGCCAACGCCCGAAAACTCTACCCAATCAAAACCTTCAAGTGCTGCTGCAACTTGGTCGTATACGCCGTTCTTTTTAATTGATCCGCCGCCGTACACAACTAGTACTTTTTGATCTTTTGCGATCAAATCAGTTAGTGAGGCTATTTGTTGTTGGCCAAATTGAATTAGTGTTGGATTTACGTAGCTAAATTTCATTATTTTATCCTAGGGTGACGATTAAATATGGTTCAACTTACTTAGTTACTAACTAAGTAAATTTTCAATGAGTGCATATTACTGGCAAAACAAACATAAAAAAAGCCCAATAACGCGCAAAAGCTTGCCTAAAACTATCAACATTGTTATTTTACGTAAAAGTCAGCCATGTAAAGATGCTTTTATGTCCACCATTGCCAATATGTTGCAGCAGTACGCAGAACAAAATCAGTTACTCAGTTTTGAAGGCACGATGGAAACCATTATTACTGGGGTTTATTTTCATCGCGCCAGTAAAAGCTCGCCGCGACAGCCGCTTATTTATAACTCTGGGATTATTGTGGTCGGGCAAGGGCATAAAGTAATTCATTTTACAGATCATAAAATACAATATGGTGCGGGGGATTATTTAGTATTGGGCGTTCCTGTACCGCTAGAGTGCGAAGCCTTTACTGATGGCGACTTACCAGTGCTTGGGATTGCTGTTGATATTAACCCTGCGTTATTGCACAAACTCGTTAACCAAATGACTGAGCATAAACAATTTGCTCTGCCACCAACATGCGGGCAAATGAGTGGCGTGCAATCGGCTAAACTCGATAACGCGATGGAGCTGGTAACTAAGCGTTTATTAACCGTGTTAAATAACCCACTTGAAGCACAAGTATTTGGCGAAGATATAGTAAAAGAATTAGTATACCGTGTACTTTGCGGCCCCCAAGGACATACCTTGTTTGGCCTTGCTATGCACGACGGCCACTATGCACGTATAGCGCGCACACTGTCTATTATGCATAGTAATTATGCCAACCCCATCACAGTAGAAGGGTTAGCAGAGGACGTAAATATGAGCATTTCGTCGTTTCATCGCGCCTTTAAACAAGTGACTTTTGAGTCGCCGTTACAATATTTAAAAAAGCTGCGTTTAGCCAAAGCAAAAGCACTTATAACCGCCAGTGGCAGCAAAGCCAACGAAGCCGCATTAAAAGTAGGCTATACCAGCCCATCGCAATTTAGCCGAGAATTTAAACGCCACTTTAATAAAACACCAAAAGAAATGTTACTCTAAGCAAACCGCTAAAGCTGCGTTTTAGCGGTATTAAAAGCAACCGGATTAACGTATTTACGGTTTATAAAATGGCTAAAAATAAGCGTAAACAACACCGAGCTAATAGTTGCCACTGTATAAACTTGCCAAATTAAAATATCGTATTTTAATAGCAATGCAATGGCGGCAAAAAATATACACCCACCTAATGAGCCAATAATACCGCCGTTTAGTATTTTAAACGCTGAGTCTTTTTTATCACTGATATACGCTATGCTGCCCATTACCGCTAAAATAACCGGAAAAGTAGAAAGCAACCCACTCCATGCCGAGCCAATATGCTCAGAAATAAAGGTAACCAACATAATAAAACTAGTTACTAACACTATTTTTATTGGCAGCTCCCATTTTGAATTTAAAGGCTTTGCATCTATCGCTACTTTTAATTTTGTAGTAGCAAAAGTTAAAGCCAATAAAGTACTAATAGAGAACAAGCACGCTACAAAAATATTAACCGGTAAAAATAATGTCAGTATGCTAAATAAACACCACACACTCAGCGCTATTAACAACGACTTTGCTAAGCCACACTTATACGAAACCGCCATATACACAAAGCAAAATAAACCAATACCACTCATGCCATATAAAGCGCCCACCGCTGAGTTAGCTGCAAACAGTTTTCCTTGCTCTATAGCAATAAAATATGAAATAGGCCCAGAGGTGATTGGCAGGCCAGGAATAATACCGCTTATAAAACTACCAAACTTTTTTTGCGCGTAAGAAATAAAGAGCAGTAATAGCGGGGCAACCATTAATTTAACTAACATGACTAATAATAAAAGATGAGTAATGGCGCAAATTCTACTCACTTAGTTAATACAGTCAATCAATATTGAGTTGAATTTAAATCATCTCATCAGGCGTATTTATCTTTTTATGACTAATTTATAGCTACTTTTTAATAACTTAAAATTATTTACTCAATTGAGAATGAATTGGCATTACAATTAAGCAGCTAAAAAACAAAGGTTGCAGTAATTGGTAATATAATAATTGCACTTTGGTATGTTAAGTTGATTTTAAATACGTTACAGTCATGTGCAACAATGTAAATATTTAACTTTATACTGAGGTACTAATGAATAAAAATAACATTACACATCTTATTAAGCCCGGCGCTTTAATTGCCCTCACTACCTCTTTGGTTATTGGTTGTGTTAGCCAACAACCAAAAAGCACTGAGCAACAAGCTAACCCATTAGTACCCGCCTCTAAATTTGATTTATCTCAGTGGAAAATTAATGTACCGGTTGATTTAGATAACGACGGTAAAATTGATGAAATAGATGTTAAAGAAATTCAGACTTACTCACATCCTGATTTTTTCTATCTGGATGATAAAGGTTACATGGTATTCACCTCGCCAAACAAAGCACTCACCAGTGCCAATTCTACCAATACACGCAGTGAATTTAGGCAAATGCTCCGCGGAGCAAATACAAAAATAAAAACCAAAAGTCCTAAAAACAATTTTGCTCTTGCTGTACACCCACTATCGGATCGATTTGGCTCTATTGGTGGCAAAATGGAAGCAACGCTAAAAGTAGATCATGTTGCATTACGTGCTACTGATCCAAGTAAAAATGCGGCCTACTCTGTTGTTGTGGGGCAAATTCACGCAGGTAAAGATCAGGCGCTTATTGACACTAAGCTTGGCTATGGCTGGGGTAACGAGCCACTAAAAATATATTATAAAAAGTGGCCTGGACATAAAACGGGATCGGTTTTTTGGAACTACGAGCGTAACCTACCAAAAACAGATCCTAACCGTACTGATATAGCTTATCCTGTTTGGGGTAACACATGGGAAAACCCTAACGAGCCAGGCAATGCTGGTATCGCGTTAGGTGAAGAGTTTAGTTACACAGTAAATGTGTATAAAAATGTGATGCACCTAACATTTAGCACAGCAGGCAAAAACGATGTTAGCTACTCTATTAACTTAGGTAATAACGTAGATGCGTATGGCAACGTAGACGAAAAAGATCACCCACATGGGTATGCGGCTGATTGGCACTACTTTAAAGCAGGCGCGTATAACCAATGTAGTACCAAAAATGCTAAAGGCATTTGGTATCCGGGCTGTTTAGGTACGGGCGACTGGGCTACAGATAAACAAAACGGTGACTATGCACAAGTGAGCTTTAGTAAACTTGTATTAAGCCCCGCTAGCCCACAATAAAGGTAACTAAATTATTACTGCCCCGCTTGTTTGCCTTATTAAATAAAGTAAACAAGCGGGATAAGGGTCTGTTGATCTTTCAAGGTTGAATTTGCAGCAGTATGTTTGGTATTTAGGCAAGGCAGAGCCTATGTGGTGTGGTTATTCCCCATAAATAGGCGATAACGTAGCATTAATGCCAAACATGCGCTGCCCGAAGGGTTCTGCCTAGGGGCGATTGACTCTTTGTTGCTCAGTTTTTACTTAGCCCACTAGGTTACAAATCTCGCGCCGTGATTAAATCGCCCCTAGTTTGAACAAATTTAACTGTAAAGGTCAACAGACCCTAACTTTTCTTAAATAAAACCTCGGGGTTAACCATGGTTTTCATTTCGAGTACGTTACCGTTAGGATCTTCTATAAAAAATGTTTCTTGTTCAAACTCATCTCCTATAAAACGGCGATATGGCTTATCTAAATACTCCAAGCCCGCGCTTTCAATACGTTGTTTTAACGCATTAAATTCGTTTTCAGATAAATGAATGCCAAAATGTGGTACGGCAACTGCGCCCATATCAACATCATGGCGAACTGTAGGTAGGCGCTCAACACTTTGGTGCAGTGTTAACTCGTTACCCCAAAAATCAATATCTATCCAGCGTCCTTGCTCGCTATTTCCGGTTTTACAGCCAAGTACATCGCAATAAAAAGTTTTAGCTATATTTAAATCACCAGCCGGAATAGCCAGATGTAAACAGTTAGACATAAATTACCCTTGATAATAGCTTTTAATAAATTAAACAGTCAGCATTATACATGCTTTGTAATTTATAGAACATTAACGAGTATATTTTAGCATTTACAGCCCTTACAACTATTAGGCTAATAAAATGATTAAATTCTGACACCTACTATTTTTGGCAATTAGCTATTATTAGTTATGCTATAAAATTCTAGCTTTGAGCTATCAAACATAAAAGTGTTACTTTATTATACGCACGCTATAAGGTACTAATTTGCGCGCTATGATTAAATTTTTATTATTAAAGTCCATCACATTTTTTGCCGGCTGTATGTCGTGCTTTGTAATGCATACAACCTTTGCATTACCGCTTGTTATATCTGCAGCATTAACCGGGCTAGTTGGCTCGTTTATTCCTTTTCCTAAGCTTTATCAAAACCACCCTTATGCGGCCATATATGCAGGTAGCTTTGCCGGTATGTGCTCAACTAGCTTAATTACTAGCTACTGGGAAGTGGCAATAATCTCAATTATTGGCGCAACGCTATACACCCTTACCTTAAATGCATTTGCTGGTTTTGGTGGCCGATTAGGCAGCGTAGCCTTTGCAAGTGTTGCTTTGTATTCTTTAGCTAAAGGCTTAGTGTAATGAGTATTGAATATTCTATATTAGCTTTGATAGGCGCTTTTTTAACATTTTATTTAGCCAAGCATAGTCGTTTTGATGGTATTAGAGCTTCTGCGGCCTTATCTATAGTTACTTACTTAATTTTTTACTGGCTTAACCTTGATCCTGAGTTATACAGCGTTGTGTTTTTTGGTGGTACTTTTATTGGTATGAGCGCCCCACACCGCTTTGGCATATATACGCTTGCCAGCTCCGCTGTTATATTTTCGTTATTATTTGAGTACTTAGTACCCATACTCGACGGCTACGGCGGTGCTTTAGGTGTGAGTGCATTTTTGTCGGTATGTATTTGTCACTTATTCATTATATTAGGTGCACCACGCAGTAAAAACATTTCCTTTCGACGTGTTAAATAAGCAGTTAATTGGAACTTGTAGGGTAACCAAATATCACTTTTAGCTTTGCCGTTACCCCTTTTGCTTTAAATGCACTTTTTACTAAATAAGCCCATTGATGAAAAGTTATGGTCAGTGGGTTGTTACTATTTAACTGCCCAACAATACCGTACTTACACGGTTTATCGGCTTTTTCCTCGGCGTAAGTGCCAAATAACTTATCCCAAATAATGAGTACACCGGCAAAATTTTTATCTAAGTAGCCGGGGTTAATAGCATGATGTACTCGATGATGCGATGGGGTGTTAAATACCTTTTCAAACCAGCCTAGTGTACTTACCGTTTGGGTATGCACAAAAAACTGATAGGCCAAATTAAGCGCCACTACGGTAAATACACTCAGCGGATCAAAGCCGATTAATATCATTGGCAACCAAAATAACCACATACCCGCAAGCGGATACATTAAGCTTTGCCTAAATGCGGTTGAAAAGTTCATTTTAGTTGAACTGTGATGCACCACATGGGCAGCCCATAACCAATGAATATGGTGCGACGCTTTATGAAACCAATAATACAAAAAGTCTTGTAGTAAAAATGCGCCAAATATCGTCAGCACCGACAGTTCAATATCAAATAACCTATATTGATGCAGCCAATAAAAAAATGGCATTAGCACAATTAAAGCAATTGCATCGGCGCCTTGGTGCATAAGCGCCAGTGCTGTATTCGCCAAGCTGTCTTTTATGTCGTAATAACGCCGATATTTAATAAATTCATAACTTACAAAAATAATAAATACAGGACTAAGGGCAAGTAAAATTATTTCTATGCTCATGATATGTTGCCCTTAAAGTTGGCTTTTAGTTTATTAAGCGCTTGTGCTATATCTTTTTTAATAAAAAATTTAATCACTAGGCTTGGCAGCCACCAAGGTGTTTTACAGCGTATGTTATAGGTAACTTCGGTGCTTGTTGGGGCATTGTCACTAACGCAAAAATAAATATCGCCACGATGCTCTGCAACTGGTTTATTACCTATTATTTGATAACTAATATGATTGCTATCGGCGCTAATTATACGCTCTTCAAAGCGAACTCCTGCCATTATAACTTGCCTAATAGCACCTTTACCGCCAATAATTTCGCCTTCATTTTGCTTTTTTAACAGGACAAATTTAGCATTAAAAAAACGTTCTAATTGCGCATGATCAAGCAAAGCGTCTCTGACTTGTAGAGGCGTTGCTGCAATCTTTTGTTTTAAGGTTATTTGTATCATTTTTATATAATAAGTATTTTCATAATGCCCTACCATATAAAATTTTTTCGTGGCAAACTTGCTGTTACACGACCATTTTTTAGCTTTAGGCGACAAATGAGCACACTTGCCGATCATTATTTTTCAAGCTGTATTGATTACCTTGAAACACTTGGACTTAATAGCCAAGCTGTTTTGTCGGCTATTAACTTTAATGAATACAGTAATAAGCAAGCTCAGCAACTCGCGCCACGCATTAGCTTAAACTGTTACAACGCACTGCTAAATTATGCTCAGCAAACTCTAAACGAGCCTTTGTTTGGCTTTAAGCTTGGTCAGCAAATTCGAACTGCCGACTTTGGCATATTGGGTTACTTAATTGAATCGAGTAATAACTTAGCCAGCGCTATTACCGCACTGCTTAACTACGACAGTTTAGTTGCAGATATTGGTAGAGCAGAGTTTGAACAGCAAGGTGAGTTGGCAATTATTCGTTGGCTACCTAATACTAACTGTAGCCCACAGGTTATTTTACGTAATATGACCGCTTGGGTAAGTGTTATTCGACAACTATTAAATCCACAGCTATCGCCCAGTACTATTTATTTTACCCAAGCTTCTACCAGCAATGAAAAAACAGTACTCACACACTGGTTTAACTGCCCCGTTAAAACTAACGCACAGTATAACCAAGTGGTATTTCCGAGCAGTTATTTAGCACTGCCATTTAAAACCGACAATACGCAAATTAATTTAGTGCTTAAACAGGTTTCTGAGCAGCAACTTTCACGCTTTAAAAGCCAGCAGCTACTAACCGAAAAAATTAGCCAGTTATTTATAGCTAAAAATGACTTAATCGACTGCAGTTTAATACGCACAGCAGGCGCGCTAAACATGACCCCGCGCACCTTGCAACGCCATTTAAAGCGCGAACAAATATCGTTTGCCGACTTACTTGAGCAAGAGCGTAAAAGGCGCGTAATACTGTGCATTGGCAAAGAGCCATTAAGTAACATAGCAATTAAACTTGGCTTTAACGACCAAAGTTCATTTAATCGTGCTTTTAAACGCTGGTATAACTGCACTCCACTGCAATATCTAAAAACACTACCTAAAAACATTGGCTAAAAATCAAACGTTACTTAACTCTTTAATTCAACATAGGTAATAAAAAGCCGCGGTTAAATTTAACCACGGCTTTTTATTCGCTTACTCGTGCGCTTAATAATACGCTTACTTTCCTATCGCTTCTTTAGCAAACAAATGCTTTATTGGGCCTAAGTTATCAACCATTGAAAGCCCAACTCCACGAATTAGTTTTTTAATTGGGTTAGCACCGGCAAATAACTCTTTTAAAGAGTACATCATGGCAATGTGTTTTTGCGCATCGAGTTTACGGGTGCGCTCGTAATCACGTAAAGTACGCGTGCTGGCAAATTCTTTATTATCACTTGTTAGTAACTCAATTAAATAAGCGGCATCTTTTAGGCCTAGGTTCATCCCCAAGCCTGCAAGCGGATGAATCGTATGTGCAGCATCGCCAATTAATACGACTTTACCTGCAACCCATTGCTGGGCATAACGCATTTTAAGTGGAAATGCAGCGCGTACACTTTGCACTTCACACAAACCACATTGGCCATCTATTGCCGCCATAATGGCTTTGTTAAACTGGTTGTCGTCCATTGCTAATAGCTCTTCACAATGCGTTGGGTTTGTAGACCACACAATTGAATGGGTGTTGGCATCGCTCAACGGTAAAAATGCTAATGGCCCGCTTGGTAAAAACACTTGGCGTGCGGTATTGGCGTGTGGCTCTTGGGTTTTAACTGTAGCCACCAATGCATGGTGGTCGTAGTCTTTAAAGCTCAGCGCCATATTAAACTGCTTTCGAATTGCCGAATTTGCACCATCGGCGGCCACCAGCAGCTTTGCAATGATTGGCTCACCACTTTTTAAAGTAACAAATACATCCGATTCGCTTTGGTGTATTTGCTGATAACAAGTGTCGAACATCAGCGTAGCATTTGGCTGCTGCTCTAGCTCCTTTACAAGCGCGTAGCAAATAATATCGTTTTCAACTATATGACCTAAATGATCAAGCTCTAGTTGCTCACTATTAAAAGCTATTTTGCCAAAGCTGTCTGCATCGCGCACATCCATATGGGTATAGGCACTAGCACGCAAAGCAACTATGTGTGGCCATACGTTTAATTGTTCAAGCAAGGTTTGACTCGCAATACTCAGCGCACTTACGCGCATGCCATACTCGTCTGTTGGCGGTGTTTGCTTTGGCGCAGCGTCAAGCACGACTACGCTTATACCTGCTTTTGCCAACCCAAGCGCTAAGGTAAGCCCTACGCTGCCACCACCTACAATACATACCTGTACTTGTTTCATAAACCTTGACCTTGTTTAACTTGCCCCATTAACTGCTTAGCCAATGGCGCTTTTAAAGAGGGGAATAAATCCATCGAAAACAACCCAATACTACGGCCAAGTGCCAGTATGCGTGATGAATTTGAAAAAAGCCTTACTAAACCATCTGTTAGGGTCATCACGTTATTTATATCAGCGCTGCGCTGCTGTGCATACTCGCGAGTAAATGCATAACTGCCTAAGTCATTTGGGCTCTGGGCAATTAAGTTACTAAGTACTTGTACATCTCGCAGGCCTAAATTAAACCCTTGCCCTGCAATGGGATGAATTGCATGCGCAGCATTACCTATTACTACCGTGCGGTGCGCAATAAGCGATTCTACTTGCCCATACACTAAGGGGTAATTAGCACGCATACCCACTTTAGTAAATTGACCACCGCGATAACCAAAGGCACTTTGTAGTGCGCTTATAAAGTCGTCTTCACTTTGTGCCATGTGCTGCTCAACGTGCTGTTGCTGCATACACCACACCAGTGAATAGCGGTTGTTGCTCATAGGTAATAGCGCCATGGGGCCATGTTGCGTAAATCGCTCAAAAGCATGGTTATTATGCCCACCAGCTACTTCTATATTGGCAATAATAGCCCCTTGCTCATAAGCTTGAGTGTTAAACTTAAGTTCAAATAAGCTGCGAGTTGGCGACTGTGCACCGTCGGCAATAACTAACAGCTTGGCGGCTATTTGCTCGCCACTTTGCAAAGTAACTATATTATTATGTAATTGCTGCTCAATGGCACTTACGCTATCAGGGCAATATAAACTGATATTTATTTGAGCGTTTAATAATTGATGTAACGAGCGGCCAAACGGGTTTACTTCAACCACATAACCAAGGGCATCTTTAGCAAACTCTTCACAGTTAATATCTGCTTTACCAAAATGGTGACGATCAGACACACTTACTTTTTTAATTGCTGTAGCGTACGGTGAATTTAACGCAAATAAATTTAAGCCTTGCAAGTACTCTACCGACTGCTGAGCAAGTGCTATGCTTCTATCATCAAAGCTTGGGTGATAGTCATTACTTACTTCATTAGCCTCAACAACAGCAATACTAAGCGCGGGATTTATTTTAGCCACACTTAACGCACAGCTAGCACCGGCTAAACCGCCACCAATAACAACAACATCAAACTGCTTAGGCACTTTTTTCTCCTAGTCTTATGCGCTTTTATTGCTTTGCATAAGTGCTTCTATATCGCTTATGGTTTTTGGCGCACTTAGGGTGAGGTTTTCATAACCACTTGGGGTTACTAATAAGTTATCTTCAATGCGAATACCAATACCTCGGTATTTTTGCGGTGCATTTGAATCTTCGCTGATATAAAGCCCAGGCTCAATGGTTAAAACCATGCCCGCAGCAAATGCGCGTTCGCTATTGTTTTGCTTGTAGTCGCCTACATCATGTACGTCTAGGCCTAACCAATGCCCCAAACCATGCATGTAATATTCTTTACACGCACCTTTTGCCATTAGCTCGTCAAAGTCGCCGGTTAAAATACCCAAATCTAGTAGACCTTGGGTCATAACTGCCATTGCTAAAGCATTAGCATGCGACATATAACCGCCGGGTTTAATTTCTGCAAACGCCACTTCTTGCGCTTTAAGAACAATATTATATAACGCGGCTTGCTCGGGGCTAAATTTACCATTCACTGGAAATGTACGTGTAATATCAGCAGCGTAGCCTTGTAGCTCGCAACCTGAATCTATTAACACTAGATCGCCACTTTTAAGGGCGTCGCTGTTTTGGGTGTAATGTAAAATATTAGCATTGTCGCCACTGCCTACAATAGTGCCATACGCTGGGTGCCGCGCACCATGCATTGCATAATGATGATGTAGCTCTGCTTCTAATTGATACTCGGTTGCACCGCTATGGGCAAAACACATTGCTCTAACATGGCCTTGCGCGCTAATTTCGCAGCCTGCGCGCATAATGTTTATTTCACTTGGTGATTTAAATAAACGCATTTCGTGAATTAACAAACGAATATCTTTAATGGTACTTGGCGCTGTGTCACCTTTTTTAGGGGCGCTGCGCAGAGTATTAAGCAAAGAGAAAACACGCCCATCAAAAGCCGAATATGCACCTTGCGCATAATATAAAACCGCTTTGCCATTGAGCAAATTAAATAACTGTTCACTCAACTCACTTAATCCATGGGTTGCATCAAACAAATATTCGTTTTTTGCTTTTTCAAAGCCTATTCTACGGCCATGCCATACTTCGGCTAGTTTATCTTTATTAAGGCAAAATAATGTACTGGGGGTATCGCTATTTGGAGCAAGTACAAGTACGGCATCGGGCTCATTAAAACCAGTTAAGTAAAAAAAGTCACTGTCTTGCCTAAATGCATAGTGAGTGTCGCGGCTGCGCGTAACTTCGCTCGCCGCAGGTATAATTGCCACACTGTTACTATCCATTTTTGCAAGCAGACGCTCACGACGTGCTTTAAACTCTGACTTTTGTATTTCAACCATGTGCAACAAACCCGTTTAACTTAAACTATTAATGAAGTGTTTTTTTAGTGCTAGCAGTGCTTTGATCTTTACCTAACTCTGCAAAGCAAAGTAATGCCGACACACGCACATACTCAATCACTTCATGTAGTGCTTGGCTGTCTTCTTCTGTTTCTTCAAAGGTAGTATCAAGGCGAGTAATTTCGCTAAAATCGGTAATAACTTCTTTTACATCGGCTGATAATTTACCGTAATCTTTTTGCTTTAAACCAAAGCCAAGCATAAAACCTGCAACCCAAGAAACCAAACCATTAGCCTGATCTATAAGTGTTTCATCGTCGCTGGGTAAAAACAAATCAAACGCAAACTCTTCATCATTAAAACTAGCAACGACCTGCTTATAAATGCTGCCAAAAAACTGTTTTAAATTATTACTAAACGAATCACCATCGTTAAACACATCGCTTAACAGCCCTAGGTATTCTTTGTCGTCAATCGTTAACCCACAAGCTAATAAACCACTAATTACACCGTGCGCTTCGGCCGGTGATACAAATATTTCGTTTTTTTCTAATAATAATTGGGCTTCTTCGTAATCTGGTAAATCGCTCATTGTTATATCTTCATTTTGCTAGTTAAGGCAATGCTACCACTCGATAAAAAGCAACTCCAATAAATTCTATAATCAAACCGCTTAAGGGGCACGGCAAGATCATTATAAATTGAACTTATAGAGCAAGTAGTGATCAGATCAAGGCATAATAATTACTTGGTCGCAT